>JAIOSI010000049.1 GCA_021107695.1 bacterium | reverse complement strand
GACCAGCCGCGCCTCGTCGAGGAAGGAGAACGCCTCCTCGCTGCTCAGATTCTTGAGCATGATGTAGAGCGGATGCAGCCCGCCGCGCATGATGTAATCTTCGAGGCTGGTCGGTCGAGACAGCCCGGCGTGGGGCGTTACCAGGCGCATCTGCTTATCGAGGAACCAGGGGTAGAGCTTGGTGGAGATGTCATCAATTGTGTAAAGGTGGCGGTTGTCCTGAAAGTGAACCTCATCACGTAGCGGCGGATTGAGAACCATCATCACCTTGTCCGTTGGCAGTTCTCCGCTGTCCAGCTGCTCGATGAACTCATCTAGCTCCTCTGGCTCGATTCCGGCGTAGATAACCAGCGGCTCGTCCGCCTTTAACACCCAGATGACCGGCTCGGCGTAGCAGGCTCCCAGGCAACCGGAGCGGACGACCTCAAAGCGTTCTGAATCCAGCTTCCAGCGCAGGCTGGCGTAGATCTCCCCCGCTCCCTGACCCCGCCCGCAATCGCCCTGGGGAACACCGACAAGGGTTCCCGGTCCAAAGGCGGTTCGTCGGGCAATCGCCACCCGTCCGCTGCGGCAGCTTTCGTCGCTATGACAAAAAGGCCCCGCCGTGCGACAGGCGAGCCAGTCGTCGCAGGGGGTTTCTGCGCTGTGCGTGCATTTTTCGCAACAGCGGTCAAAGAGGCTTTGGGATTCGTCCATAGAGTTTTAGCTGACCAATCTCAGAAGATATTTGGATAATTATATTTTACTATATGCACTTCGTAGTATCCTGCACTGTAACAAACGAGAGGTTTTGATGTTGAGACAAGGGGTTTCAACCCCTTGCGGTAATTGAGATACGTTCCAAACCTACAAGGGGCTAAAGCCCCTTGTCTCAGACAAGCGGGATCAATATTTTCTCAAAGGCATCTTTCAGCTAATCCATTAACGTACCGCGAATGATGGCGCGGGAGGCAAGCGACCGGCGGAGGAACCGCTCTGCCAAAGCGTTGACCTGCTCGGTGGTGATGGCGGCGATGCGCTCCGGGTAAAGCTCTACATCTTTCAGCGAGCGTCCCGTTGCCAGCGCGCCGACGTACTGCGACAGAACAGCGGAGCCACGCTGCCGTGATAGTTGATAGAGACCGATCAGGTGCTGGCGGGTGTCGTTGATCTCTTCTTCGGTAAAGCCGTCCCGGTGTGCCTTAGCCAGTTCCTCAAGCAGAGCCGCTTCCGCCTCATCGCCGCGCCCCGGCTGGGTTCCCAGGTAGGCGACGAAGGCTCCGCCGCCGAGCAGCGGACGATAGGCAAAGAAGACCTGATAGGCGAGATGGCGTTTATCACGCAGCTCGTGGAAGAGACGATTGCCCGACCCGCCGAGGACTCCGGACAGAACGGCGGCGGCGAAGCGGTCTGTGCTGTTCAGATTCGGCGCGGGGAAGGCAAGAGCAAGGTGGGTCTGCCGCTTGGGCAGCTCCAGCTCCACTCGCTTCGCCTGATACTCCGGCGGCGGTGGTGTTGGGGCTGGCTCCCCTGCGGAAAGACCGCCGAAGTGCTGCGTCAGCTCGTCAATCAGTTCTTCCCGCTGGAAGCGACCGCTGACTCCAATCAACAGTCGTTGTCCTGCCAGCCGTTCACCGTACCAACCCGCAAGACGGTCTCGACTGAGCGCGGCAATCGACTTCTCCGTCCCGCTGAGAAAGCGTCCGTAGCCAGCCTCGTTAAACAGGGCGTTGTTGACCAACCCGAAGGCGTAGCCAGCGGCGTTCTCGCTCCGACTGGCAATCCCTGCCAGAATATCCGCCCGCTTCGACTTCAATCGTTTCTCAGGAAAAGCCGGGCGCAGCAGGGTCTCGGCGAACAGCCCCAGTGTGGTGGAGAGGTGGCGGGCGATGCCGTTGTACCAGATGCCGAAGAGGTCGCTGGTGCGATAGCTGGTCAGCTCCACCCCGTAGAACTCCGTCGCGGCGTGGAACTCCGGGGCATCGCGAAGCTCGGTTCCGCGCAGGGACATCTCCAGAGCGAAGCCGCCGATGCCTTCCTCTCCCGTTGGTTCCTCGCAAAGCCCGGCGATAACCGACGAGACCACGGAACACTGCGGGCGAGCCGGATTCTGGCGCAGCACCAGGCGCACTTCGTTGGGCAGTGCCAGCTCCTCTACCTTTACCGGAGAGGGAACAAAGATTGTGGGCGGTGGTTCGGTTGGAGTCTTAACCATCGGCGGCGGTGCGGTGTCGGGAACCTCAACAATCAGCTCCAGCTCCGGGGCTTCCGCCTCTTCGGGCAGGATCAGAGCGAGGTTGAGCGATTCGTTACCCAGATAGCGTTGGGCGACGTCGCGCAGTTCCTCCGGCTGAACCTCCTGAAGACGACGGAGGTACTCCTTTGAGCCGCGCCAGTCGCCGAGCTGATCGTACCAGGCAAGGGTGTACGCCTGTTCTCCGGCGGTTTCCTGCTCCTCCAGCCAGGACAGCACCACGCTGTGGTGCATCCGCGCCAGCTCGTAGTCGTCCACCAGCTGCTTCCGCAGCAGCACAACCTCCGCCAGCAACGCCCGGAGGGCCTCCTCCACGCTCTCGGCGGGAAGCTCGGCATCAATCACGAAGAGTCCGTTGTCGTCGCCGTCAAAGGTGTAGGCTCCGACATCGTCCAGCAGATCCAGCTCGTCCTTGACCCGGCGGTAGAGCCGACAGGAGAGACCCTCACCGAGAATCGCCGCCAGCAAATCCAGTGCCGGAGCGTCGGCGTGGAGCTTCCCCACCGTCGGCCAGCCCAGAGCCAGGTGGGCGCGATGAACCGGCATCCGCAGAACCTTCTGGCGGGGCGCGGTCTGTTCCGGCTCCACGGGAGACGGTGTTGGCGCGGTGTAGGCTCCGTCGTAGGCGGAGAACTGCCGCTCAAGCTCGGTCAGCACAGCTTCTGGCTCGACATCGCCAACCACCACAATCCGGGTGTTCTGTGGCGTGTAGTAACGCCGCCAAAACTCCACCAGCTGTTGTCGGGTGAAGCCGTTGATGTTCTCGTGGCTTCCGGCGATAGAACAGCCGAGGCGGTGCTTCTGAAAGGTTAGCGAGGAGAGCAGCTCCCAGAGTCGGGTCTCCGGCTGGTCATCGCGCATCCGAATTTCTTCGCGGATGACCTGAAGCTCCTTCTGAAGTTCGTCCTCGTCGAAGACCGAGTTCGTTAGCACATCGGCGAGCAGCTCTACCCCAAAGCTGAGCTGCCGCTTCGGCAGGTTGAGGTAATACGCCGTGGCGTGATAGCTGGTGAAGGCGTTGATCTCTCCGCCGAGGCGTTCGACCTGTCGGCTGATCTCGCCTACTCCCCGGGTCGGCGTTCCCTTGAACGCCATATGCTCCAGCACGTGGGAAAGCCCGGCGGTGGTGTCGTCTTCGTTGACTCCACCGATACTGATGAACGCCCACAGTGAGACCACCGGGGCAGCGGCATCCCGCCGGACGATGAGCTTTAACCCATTCGATAGGCGACGGGTGAGAGTGGATGAGTCGGTTGTTGGTTTACTGGGCAAGGGTTCCTTAGGCGGGGAGGTTTTCCTTGGACAAGGGGCTTTAGCCCCTTGCGAATTTGCGACGTATCTCAATTTCCGCAAGGGGTTGAAACCTCTTGTCTTAACATCAGGGAGAGAGAGCCTACAACGTCCCCAGCTTCTTTAGCTGGTTGGCTACATCGCGATAGCTGACATCGATGGCGTAGCATTCCAGCAGGTGTTCCTTCGCCTGCTTCTGCTTACCGCTATCCAGATACAGCAGTCCCAGGCGGTAGTGGAGGATCAGCCGCTCGCCATCTTTTTTCGCCGCCTTCACGGCGCGCTCCAGCTCTTTCAGTGCCAGGGGAATCAGCCCCTTCTCGATAAAGCAATCGGCAAGGAGGCTGGCAGCCTTAGTGCGCAGCTCCTCAAAATGAGCCGCCGCCTGGAACTCGCTGATCGCCTCCTCCATCATCCCCATCTCTTTGAAGGCGATGCCGAGGTCGTAATGCCCGGCGGGATCGTCGCCATCGGCGAGGGAACTCATCGCCTCTTTGAATTCGCCGACGATGGTGTCCAGCTTGCCCTTCTGCTCGTTTAGCTTCGCCACCTCTTCCGGAGTCAGATCCTTCGTCTCCGGCAGGACGACCTCGAACTCATCGGTATCCTCCACGGTCAGGACGATGTCGTCCCTCTCGCCTTCCTTCTTAGTCTCACTGCTGGCGGCTGGTTTTGCTTCGGAATACCCCAGCTCCTTCAGCTTGCGGGAGATCTGTTCCGCCTGGTGGGGATCGCCGAACCTGATGGAGAGCGACTCCGCCTCCAAATACTCCTCAATCGCCCGGTTGATCTGACCGCTCTTTTCGTACAGCTCGGCAAGGAGCGTCCGAATCCGGGCGTTGTCGGGGTCCAGCGTGGCGATCTGCTCCGATGCCAGCATCAACCCGCCGTTGTCTCCCATCTCCAGCGATGCCTGGGCATAGCGGAGGAACTGGCTGGAGGCCTCCGTCTTCAGTCCCTCGCTCAGGTAAAGCTCCGCCAGCTCCCAGAAAACCGCCCGGGGTGGGTCAGCCAGCCGCCCGGCCTTGCGAAGGATGGCGATCGCCTTGGTGTTGTAGCCATCTTCGCGATAGAGCGTGGCGGCGCGCTGGTAGAAGTTGTAGGCGCGCTGGGGATTCTTCGCCCGACCGTAGAGGTCGCCCAGAGCGTTGCAGAGGGCAACCTCCTCCTGAGCGTCGGGATTGAGTTCGTCGAAGGGAGAGGTATCCCCGGCACCTTTTGCCAGGGCGCGACGGGCTTCATCGAGTAGCTTTGG
>JAIOSI010000162.1 GCA_021107695.1 bacterium | reverse complement strand
GGTCTCGAAGGCGGTATGGAAGAGAGGAACCTTGGTAGCAGTATATGGGAATGGACCATCAATAACGCTCCAGCAACAGGCTGGCAGCGTGAGGATGGTATCGTCTCCCAGAGCCTTGAGAGCGTAGCGCATCGCCAGCACGGCTCCGCAACCCTGACAGGCTACGGTTCCGCTGGTTACACGCTCCTCTTGGGGAATGGAATACTTCATCTCATCTCCTGAAATCTTTTTAGTGAGAGACCGCTAGAGCTTGGCTCCCTGCCAGTTGATGTCTTTTTCCGGGCTGGTCTCGACGACGAGACGGATCATCTCGTAGGCACTGTCCACGGTAACGTCGCGTCCGCCGAGTCCGGCGATGAAGCCGTGAATCTCCGGATGCTCCGACTGGGAGTAAAGCGCGCCCTTGATCTCGGTGAAGAAGGCTCCCTCGGAACCGTAGCTGATGTTGCGGTCGATCACGCCGAGGCGTTTGCGCCCCTTCGCCATTTCGCGAATCATCGCCTTGGGGAAGGGACGGAAGAGGCGAACCTTTGCCGAGCCAACCTTGATGCCGTTCTCGCGGGCGCGGTCAATGGCATCTTTGATGGTACTGGCGATGGTTCCGGAGACGAAGACCACATAGTCGGCATCGTCGGTGCGATAGCCCTCGACGGGGAGGTAGCTGCGCCCGAACATCTTCTCAAAGAGGTCGTTCTCTTTGAGGATGATGTCGTACGCCTGCTCCATTGCCCGCTGCATCTTGATCTGTAGCTCGAAGTACCACTGATCCGTCGTCAGCGAGCCGTAGGCTGGCGAGCCTTTCGTCGGGTCAAGGTCGGTCTCCGCCTGATACTTTGACAAGTACTCGTCCACCAGTTTCTGGTTGGGCAGCTCCTCCGCCTCGGAGGTGTGGGAGATGTAGAAGCTGTCCAGGGTCAGGAACGCCGGGAGCTTCACCTGCTCGGCGATTTTGAACGCCATGATCATCGTGTCGATGACCTCCTGGTTGGATTCGCAGTAGAACTGAATCCAGCCAGTGTCCCGCCGGGAGATGGTATCGTTCTGGTCGGTCCAGATAGTCCAGGGTGGTCCGAGAGAACGGTTGATATTTGCCATGACGATGGGCAGCCGGGCGTGGGAAGCCCAGTGCAGCATCTCGTCCATCAGAGCCAGCCCCTGGGAGCTGGTTGCCGTAAAGGCGCGCGCCCCGGAGGCGGAGGCACCGATACAGGCAGCCATCGCCGAATGCTCGCTCTCAACCTTGATGAAGCGAGCGTCCAGATCGCCATCGGCGCACATCTCGGAAAGTTTCTCCACAATCTGGGTCTGCGGAGTGATCGGATAGGCTGCCACGACCTCGGCACGGGCAATCATCGCCCCGTACGAGACCGCGTGGTTGCCGGTAAGTACCTTCTTCATTTACTTGCCCTCCTCGATCATCGCGATGCAGCTTTTGGGACACTCGTTAGCGCAGACACCGCAGCCCTTGCAGTAGTCAAGGTTAAAGACCGGATAGCCGTCGGCATCTTCGGAAACCACCACGTCGGGACAGAACTTCCAGCAGATGCCACAGCGGGTACATGCGTCTTTATCAACTACCGGATAGACGTTGCGCCAGGAACCGGTTTCATTGACCATCATTGAACCCATGGTCTTCGCCATTGTTGGCAGGTCGTCTATGCTCTTAATCTCTACGAAATACTTGTTCTTTGCCATCGAGGTAACCTCCTCGCTCTGCAGCGCAGAGCGGTTACTTAACGGTTACACCGTTATCGCTTCAAAAGTTTCTTTTGCCGCTTCGGCGTTTTTCTCTGGCTTGGACGGTGCCGACTCGGCGACACACTCCATCAGCAGCTTAATATCAGCGGTTCCGGTAACGCGCGCCGCCGCACCGAGCATGGCGGTATTAACGATAGGACTGGTTACCGAGCCAAGACCTAGCTCCACGGCGATCTTCGTGGCGTTGACGGTGAAAATCTTATAGTCGCCGTCGAGTCCTCGCTCTTTTTTAATCTGCTCCACCGACTTATCGGTGTTGATGGTCAGCGTCCCCCCAGCCTTGATGCCCGCAGTGCAGTCCACCGTGTTCATCAGGGTCTCGGAGAGGACGATGACGTGATCCGGCGTATAGATATTGTGGCGAGCGCGGATCGGACTATCGTCAAGGCGCACGAAGCTCTGAACCGGCGCACCGCGCCGCTCAACTCCGTACATTGGGAACGCCTGGACGCTCTTGCCACCCCGGAAGGCAGCATCGGCGTAGATGGTACAGGCACTAGCCGCGCCCTGACCACCGCGTCCGTGAAAGCGAATCTCTACCATCTGAGTTTCTCCATTTCTTTGAAGGGATTTCTGCAGCTTTAAGCTGGCAACGCAAGGGCGTTGCATCCCAGAGCTGGCCTTCGGCCAGAAAACCCTGGTTCATTCTACTGCTCACGTTGTTCGCTACCAACCGGAGCTTTCAAAGACCATCTCTGGCAGCATCCGGAGGGTACTCGCTAATTGCCCTAAATACAAGAGGTCTCTTCGTCTCTGTCGGTTACCTGTCCGTATCCGGAACCTCGACTTCATGACAAGCAGCGCAGCTTTCTCCCATTACGCCGTGGAGACCGTGGACATCGCCATCGGCAAGGGAGAACAGACAGATCGGTTCGCCAACGCTCTCCTCAGTAGCATCGAGATGACACCGGAAGCAGTCCCACTTTTCCTCTCCGACTTCAAGGGGCGGATGCTCGCCGATCATGGTCATCGGTTTATCGCCGATCCACTCAACCACCTCTTCGGCTCCTCCGGTCTTGATATCGAACTCGTGGCAGGAGAAACAGGTGTTCATCGGCAGCCCGGCGTGGGTCTCTCCGTTGGGCGGAGTATAGGGGAAGATGTAGGTGTCGCCGCCGTTTCTCATTCTGTCCAGGCGGGTCTCGCCCGGAGTAACCTCGCTCGCCACCGGGGCGTGGGGGTTATGACAATCAGAACAGTTGTGGCTGGAGCGGAAGAGGCTCTCTTCGTTTACGTAAAAGTTCACCAGCTCCGGATGATCGAGGTGGCACTGCATACAGTTGCTGTCTGGAACGTCGCCACGCACATCGGGAGCGTAGGGGTGCATACCGCTCTGTGAGTAGCTGTGGCAACGCCAGCACCAGGTCGCCTCACCGCCCGCTGTGTTGTTCGTCCCGTGAGGGACGGCAAAGAACCCGTAAGCGGCGTAGATGCCCCCCCAGATGAGCATGAAGAGGACGGTGGCGGCAATCAGTACCCGCTTTGCCAAGGTTGAGCGGCGGGGCTTGGGGTCGAGCCGGGGGACAAAGAAGAGGAGAAGGACAAAGCCAATCGCCGCGCCCATACCGATAGCGACGACCCACTCCGGCAGGCTGCTGACCGTCCACCAGAGGAAGCTCTCCGGGGCAAATGTGCCGTCGGGGTCGGCGGGAGGTCCGGCGACTCCGGGCCAGAATATCGCCACGGCGATGAGGAAGACCACCACGATTCCGGCGATGAGCATCTCGAACATCGCCCAGTCCGGGAAGAAGGGAACATCCCCTTCGCGGCGGCGTTTACGCTCCAGCTTACGCTTTTCTTTATCGGTCTTTGCCATTTGAATAGGGGTGGTGGTTTCTTAAAGCAGACCGTTTGAGACTATGAAAGGTTCAATCGCCGGGCAGGTCGTAGTAAAAACGACGCTCGGCTAGTTCAGGAATAAGCAGGGAGAGCGGCTTGCCCTCAACCCCCACATTGTCGTAGGGATGTTCGGCAAGGTGGATCACCGGCTGACAGTCCTCTTTGCCAACACACTCAACAAAAGCCGCCGTCAACTTCTCGATCAGCTTCACTTTGACCGAGTGGGTCAGGCGAGGAGAGTAGAGGAGCAGGTGGAGGTAAGGTACTCCTTCGCCCTGCCAAAGCTCTCCATTCAGATAAACAGCTCCCTGCTCATATTCGTTGAAGTGGACGGCAAAGATATCGCCACCGTAGCCAGCAGAATCAACGAAGGCCGCCGTGAGTTTTTCACCGAGCGCGCAACGGGTTGCTTCGTCTGCCTTTGGCATTACCACTTCCAGACAGGGCATAATCTTTCCTCATTCGCTCTCGCTGGTCGCTACTTGCTACAGCGGATCGGCAATGTGCTGACGACGGATCATCACAAAGTGGAACAGCAGCAGGGCGAAGAGGGTCAGCGGCAGCACCACCGTGTGCAGGGTGAAGAAGAAGCCGAGGGCCTCGTTACCAAGTGTTGTGCTGCTGGAAATCAGCCCGGCGAACCAGTTACCCACCAGGGGCAGTGATTTGAGCGAGCCGTAAACCGCCGAAGCCAGCTCATATCCCCGTTGATCCCAGGGCATGATGTAGCCGGTAAGGAAGAATGTCCCTGTGCCGAGAAGGAGAATCACGCCGATGACCCAGTTCATCTCCCGGGGCTTTTTGTAGGCTCCGGTGAGGAAGACCCGCAGCATGTGCGCCACGACGAGGATCATCATGAAGTTGGCAGCCCAGTGGTGGATTCCGCGAATCAGCCAGCCCATCCAGACGCTGCCCATGATGAAGGCTACCGACTTGGCGGCTCCCTCCGTCGTGGGGCTGTAGTGCTGGAAGAGGATGATACCGGTAATCACCAGCAGCAGGAACATCGTCAGCGTCAGCCCACCGAAGCAGTAATACCACTTCCGCGACCACGGCTTAACCGGGGTATCCATCGCCTTGACAAGATAATCTTTGACTCGCAGACGTTCGTCGAGCCAGGCGATCAGCTTGCTGTCGGCTATTTTCTTTCGGGTGTGATCGGTCATAATCCTTGCTACTCAGGAAATCCATCTAATACCTGAGGCCAGTTTTCACCATCGTAGATGAACAACACGCCTTTGGAATCAATCAGGTAGAGGCTATAGTTGTCTGTTCCGGGAGTATGGGCGGCATCAAAATCGTAAGGTGGCTCACCGTCCAGTGTTGCCGATAGGGTAGTGGCTTCCTCAGCGTCTTTGATAAAGGTAACTTCACCATCGGCAGCAACAATGAGGTCGATCACACCCACCGAGGTATCGAGAATACCAATCTGGAAGGGTGGCTCGCCCTCCACCGCTATCGGGAACCCATGCCAGCCATCGGCAAGGAAGGCATAAACCACTCCGGTGGAATCAACGGCGTGAAGCAGGCAGCTGTCGTCTCCCAGCTCGAAGTGGTCGGTCATCGAGTAGGATTCTGCCGCTGGCAGGGGATCCAGCACGGCGTTGAAGCTCTCCTCTTCCCAGTACCACATCAGCAACTGTCCGCCAGCATCGAGGAGATTGAGCAGGGTTGTATCCTCGCCATCGGAATAAAAGGCAGAGATAAGGTAGGGAGCTGTACCCTCTGTCGGAGTCCCGGTAATGGTAAGCCACTCTCCGGTACCCGCTGCGTAAACCCGCCCCTCGCCATCAATCACCAGCGCAACTATATCCTCTATGCTTGCATCGTAGAAGGTGTCGAGGTCGTAGGGACCCGCAGTGGGGCAGGGTTCTTCGTTAACCTTTGCCCAGCCCGTTGCATCGACAAGATAGAGGTAACCCTCATCATCAATCGCCAGGACTACGTCGATGGAGCTGCGTGGATCTTCATAAGCCGCCACGCGCACCCGTGCGGACAGAGCGGTCGCAGTGATCAGAAGCAGACAGAGGGTAGCAGTTCTTCGCAGCATTACTTTCCTGTTGTGTAGCGATAGTCAGGCAGCACCATCGGACTGGTGCGCTCGGTTTCAATGTTTGCCAACTTCAGTTCTTCTTCGTACTTATCAACGTGGGAGAGGCTCAGCTTGCCCAGCTCGCCCATCTGGCTGACGTAATCCACCGAGAAGTTTCCGGCACGGCGACCAAAGACGGTGATGTCGAGGAGGGAGTTGCCCATCAGGCGGTTACGCCCGTGGATTCCTCCGGCGACCTCCCCGGCGGCGAAGAGTCCGGGAACCTCGGTGGCGGTGCTGGTGTCGATCCACAGTCCACCGTTTTGATAGTGGAGGGTCGGAAAGACCAGCATCGGCTCCTGGGTGATGTCAATCCCGAAGCGCATGAACTGCTTGTACTTAGCTGGCAGTTCCTTCTTGATGGTTCCCTGCCCCTGAAGCTCTTCGATCATCGGGGAATCGAGCCAGACTCCGACACGACCGGTGGGGGTGGTTACGCCTTTGCCCTTTTCCAGACACTCGCGCATGATCGCCGAGGACTCGACATCGCGGGGTTCCTTGGGAAAAACGAAGTCCCAGCCGTCGACGTTGATCGGCTCAGCTCCCAGCCCACGCACCTTCTCGGTGATCAGCTGCCCGACAATCTGCTCAGGGAATGCCGTTCCGGTGGGATGGTACTGGATCGAGTCCATGAAGCGCAGCTTCGCTCCGGCGCGATAGCCCATCACCAGTCCGTCGGCGGTGGCTCCGTAGTGGTTGGTGGTGGCGAAGCCCTGAATGTGCAGCCGCCCGATTCCGCCGGTGGCGAGAATCGTCGCCTTGGCACGGGCGATAGTGTACTCGCCGGTCTCCAGGTTGCGAAGTACCGCTCCGGCGCAGCGTCCCGTTTCATCTTTCAGAAGCTCCACGGCGGGAGCAAACTCGACAACCTCAATCTCCGGGTGGTTGCGGATTTCATCGCGCAGGGTGCGCATAATCTCCGCGCCGGTCATGTCTCCGGCGGAGTGCATCCGCTTGCGGGTGGTTCCACCACCGTGGAGCGTGGACATCACGCCCTCGTCGTCCTTGGTGAACATCACGCCGAGCTTCTCCAGCCACTGAATGACCAGGGGCGCGTCCTTTGTGAGCGCGGCGACCAGGCTGTGGTCGTTGGAGAAGTGTCCACCGCCAATGACATCGAGGAAGTGGATAACCGGGTTGTCCTGGGGCTTATCGGCGGCCTGAATCCCGCCCTCCGCCATCACGGTGTTGGCATCGCCGTGGCGGAGCTTGGTAACCATCAGAACCTTGCCCTTGTCAGCGAGCTTTTCAGCGGCGGTCAGAGCGGCGGCACTCCCCGCTCCACCTCCACCTATCACCAGCACGTCAACATCGTAGGTGATGTCGCTGAGGTCAATCTTCTCTCCAAGGATGCTGGAGTGCGCCTCGATCTGGTCGGCGAACTCGTCCGGGGTCTCATCGCCCTTGCTAGTACCAATCAGAAGGTTCCGCCGTCCCTCCGGCTTATAATCGGGATGGAACTTCTCCAGCACCTGCTTCCGCTCGTCCATTGACATAGCGCGATAGTAGCCGATTCCGTCAACCCGGTTCAGATCCTGAGCGTCGGCGGTGTTGAGGTTGACCTTACCCGCTTCATCCTTCACCGAGACCTGCTCGCGGATTTCCTCAAGCAGCTCTTTGCTGAATCCCGGAACTCTCAGCAGATCCCGCACATCGTTGAAGGAGCCTTTCTGCTCGCGATAGGCAACGATTCGCTTTGGAGCGAGCCGCTTGGCAAGGCGAATCGGGCGAGTTTCCTCGATTTTGCTGATTAGCTCTTTTAGCTCTGGAGTGTAACCCATCGAATACTCCTTAAAACCTGTAACTTTTTGCTTAACTCACCGTTATAGGATTCGTTCAGGTGGATCAGTCTGGCTCGCGGTCGGCCTGAGACACCTTGTACCGCTCTCTCAATTCCGTCTCGGAGGCGTTGATCAGGGTCGCCAGTTCCTCGTCGAACTTGCCCTCCTCAATCTCCTCGACCCGCTTGATCAGGTCGGGCGCGGCGGGGCGCAGATGCCGAGCGTAGAGCCGCCGGGCAAGGATACCGATGTTGTACTGGACGGTCTCGCCGGGGCAACGGCTGGTGCAGAGACCACACATGATGCACTCAAAGGAAAGCTCTGCCACCCGCTCCAGATCACCCATCATGGCGGCACTCATGTATTCCATCGTCTCCAGGTCCTGGGGGCAGACCTTGGCGCAGGCGTTGCAGCCCATGCAGCGGAGCAGCTCCGGATAAAACTCGATGAGAGTCTCCGCCGTCGGCTCCAGCTCCTCGATGTTATAGATGGACTTGTTCGCCGGGTAGAAGGGAATCTGGGTCAGGTACATCTCCGGCTCGATCACCGTCTGACACGCCAGCCCGCTCTTCAGCC
>JAIOSI010000251.1 GCA_021107695.1 bacterium | reverse complement strand
CCGTCAATATCGAGGAGGACATTGCGGGGATTGCTCGGTTCCAGCCGAACCAGTACCACCTCGGCGGAGCCTGGTCCCTCAAGGGTGCACTCACCGAGGCTCGCCTCGTCCAGCGGACGGTCTAACTCCAGACTAAGGTGGTGGTCGTCTGCCTGAGAAAGAAAGACCAGCCGTGGCGGAAGCTCCTGCTGGGTATTCAAGCCGGGAGGGTTCGCCTTGCGCCCGCAGCCAACGACCAGCAGCAGAGCGACAAAGGCAATCGAGAGGGTTCTGGATAGCTGTTTCATAGCGGGAGCCATGTTTAGAGGAGTCAGAAAAAGGGAACAGGATTATAGCTTCAAAGACATTTGGAGTAGCAGACTGTTACTGAAGAGCAGAATAGCAGGGGCTTGATGTTAAGACAAGGGGCTTTGCCCGGAACACCTTGAAAAAGATTACAGATTTCTCAATGTCATGTTGGGATCGACCTCTACGCCGACCCGCAGATTTGCCAGAGATCACGGATTGTCCTTGTTTTGCTCAATCCACCGTCGTAACAGTTGTCATATAACGGTAAAACAGAGTAGAATAGTGGTCTGCTGCTCAGATTGTCCCCCTCCTACGAGGATCCTTCGTGAGTCAACAATCCAAAAAACTTGCCGAGCGAATCGGTGCCGTACTCTTTCGCCTCCGTGGTCTGGTTCCGGTACCGTTCCTGCTGGTTCTGATTCTCTTCGCCCGTCCCGCTGGCTGGAGCTGGGCGGTCGGTCTGCCCCTGATTGTCGCTGGCGAGCTGCTGCGCTTCTGGGGAGTCGGCTACGCTGGCGGCGATACCCGGTCTTACGAGCTGAAGGCAAAGCGGCTCTGTACCCGGGGACCCTTCGCCTACATCCGCAACCCGCTCTACGTGGGCAACTTTCTCATGGCTCTCGGCACGGTAGTCATCTCCCGCTTCCTGCCGCTAATCATCGCTCAGCCCCTCTTCTACCTCTTCCACTACTACTTCATCATCCGCTTCGAGGAGCCGTTCCTGGCTGAGGAGTTCGGCGAGGACTTCTCCGCCTACCGCAAGAAGGTACGGCGGGTGATTCCCCGTCTCCGTCCCTATCCTATCGAAAGCGGGCGGGAGTTCCGGGCGAAGAACGGTATCCGTAACGAGCGGGCGACCATCACCGGGCAGCTCTTTATCCTGGTGATTCTGCTGGGGTTGCAGCTATTGCTTGCGGCAAACACGCAGCCGAGCCTCTGGCACTGGCTGGGCAAGCTGCTGGGAGTTTAGCTAATCTCATGAAAAGGGCACGGCATGCCGTGCCCCTACACGACCAGATTAAATCCTGACAACGCCTTTCCATACGATGAACAATTCTCTGAAGATACCTGGATGAAACCTCTGCTATTAATTGTCGATGACGACTCCGAGGTGCGCAAGGCGTTGGCACGGACGATGAAGCGTGCCGGTTACGGTGTCATCGAAGCCGCCGATAGTGGCGAGGCACTGGAGCTCCTCGCCGAGCGTCCGGTGGAGCTGCTGCTGACCGACCTCCGCCTGCCGACCCTTGATGGAATCGAGCTGGTTCGCCGCGCCCGGGAGCGGGATCCCCTCCTGGCGGTGATTGTCCTCACCGGCTACGGCTCTGTGGAATCCGCCGTGGAGGCGATGCGCGCCGGAGCCCACGACTACCTCACCAAACCGGTCAATCCCGAAGAGCTGCTCATCCAGACTACCCGTGCTTTGGAGACCCGTCGCCTCCGCCGGGATGTGGATGAACTTCGCGCCCGCCTTAACGAGCAGGACGAGAAGGTCGTCTCCGTCTCCCCTGCCATGCGCAGGATCATGGAGACCGTGGAGCAGCTTGCCAGCACCAGCGTTACCGTGCTGATCGGCGGTCCCTCCGGGGTCGGTAAAGAGGTCATCGCCGACATCATCCAGCGACGCGGCGACCGCCGGGACAAACCCTTCGTCAAACTCCACTGCGCCGCCCTTGCCGAGGGGCTGCTGGAGAGCGAACTCTTTGGTCATGAAAAGGGGGCGTTCACCGGAGCAATCCGGCAGCATCGCGGAGCCTTTGAGCGTGCCGACGGCGGAACTCTCTTTCTCGATGAGATTGGGGAGATTCCCCTCGCCACCCAGGTCAAGCTGCTGCGGGTTCTGCAAGACCAACGCTTCGAGCGGGTCGGCGGCGAGAAGACCATTCAGGCAGATGTGCGCCTGATTGCGGCAACGAACAAAGACCTCGCCAAAGCGGTCGAGGTCGGTGAGTTTCGCGATGATCTCTACTATCGGCTCAAGGTCGTCCGGCTGATGGTTCCGCCGCTGGCAGAGCGACCGGAGGACATGGTTCCACTCATTGCCAGGTTTGTGGAGGAATCAGCCCGGCGGCACAAACGCCCGGTCAGCGGAGTCGAACGCGAGGCTCTTGACCAGCTTCTGCGGTACTCCTGGCCCGGCAACGTCCGCGAATTGAAGAACACAATCGAGGGGATGGTCGCCCTGGCGCGGGGCAAAGAGCTGACCATCGCCGACCTGCCACCGGAGCTGCGGGAGTCGGATAACGCCATCGGTTCCGCCGGGGAGATTCGGGTTCCCGTTGGCTGGAAGATGGAGCAGATTGAGCGTGAGGTTATCCGCAAGACCCTGCAAAAGTTGAACGGCAATCGCACCAAAACCGCCGATCTCCTCGGCATCGGTCTCCGCACCCTCCACCGTAAAATCAAAGAGTTCGAGCTTAACTAGCTGAGACCTTTGTATAACTCAAAGTTTTTGACTGTTCTCCTGTTTGGTAGGCTGCCGTCAAGCTGCCAGTATTGCTGTAGCTAAAACAAATATCTTGTGTTATAGGACTACGGAGATTTTCAGCCAAGCCGGACGTGCGAGACAAAGGTACTTATGAAAGTCTCTAGCTGATTCAGGGCTACTAGAGAATCTCCTCGTCCTCTGCCCGCCAGGCGGGGTCAACGATGCAGAGGAAGACAAAGGGTTCGCTGCCCTCCCGGTTGTCCACCCACTGAACGGCGTTCGGGGGAATCTCCACGGCATCGCCGGATTTGAGTTCCTCGACTTCGTCGTCGATATGCATCATCGCCCGTCCGCTGATGACGAAGTACAGCTCGCTGGTGTGCAGGCGATGGGGTGTGGAGCTTAACCCCACCGGCAGAATAGCCTCGGCGAGGGAATAACGCCCGGAGAAGCCGGGGTCGTTGTGGGCGTTAACAAGCTCGCGCAGGTGAACACCGTCCCCGGCAATGACCTTCTTTGAGTTTAAAAGAGATTTTATCCGCATAGCGATCTTTCGTTTGGGTTCGAAAATACAGATAGTTGCTAATGTAAACAAATTAGTTTTACTGATATTACAGATAATATCCTTTGGCAGGAGATGACGCAATCCGCCGTAGGGCATGGCATGCTGTACCCCTACAAAACCACAGCTACCCATATCGGTCGGTTTTCACAGACTTCGTAACGGTCTCAGCCTATTATCGCAACTTCTGGACAGAGCTGTCGAGGTTCTGGCAACCATTCTTATCTTATGAAAAATCCTTTCCAGTTTCGATCAAGGCTACTACGTTCGGTCGGTATCGTCAAGGCACTAACTGCCTTGCTGGTTCCGCTGGTGATTGCGACCGTGCTGCTCGGCTGTGGAGCCGACCCCGACGCGCTGGTGGAGGATTACCTCTCCGGCGATCCAGACAGTGCGGGTCAGGCGGAGCGAGACCTGTTGGGACTGGGCGCAGAGGCGGTTCCGCCGCTGGTGGTCGCCTTCCGGCAGCAGGAGAATCGCCTGCTGATTGGCAAACTGCTCACCCGCCTCGGTGAACCAGCGGCAGAGGCACTGCTCCCATTGGTTAGTGAAGACGACTACCTCCTTGCCACGGAGGCGAGCGAGCTGTTGATCGAGCTTGGCAGCGATGCCGTCCCCGGGCTGATCGAAGAGCTGACGGTCTATCCCGCCCACGCGCCGGAGCTGGCGGCGATTCTGGGGCGCGTCGGTGAGCCGACCTGGGAACCGCTGCGGTCGCTCTTTAATGCGACGGAGAATCAGGAACTCCGCGGTCTGCTGGTGGCGACCTTCTTCCACTACGGAGTTCAGCCGCTGGAGCCGCTCTGGGACTGGGTTGACGATCCTGAACTTGGTGAGGCAGCCCTCTCGGTCATCCTGCACTGGGAATCTCCGGTGGTTCTGGCACGGAGTATCCCGGCGGAGACAACCCGACGGCTGCTCACCTTTACCCCGCTGGAACCGCTGGTCGGCGAGATTATCGCCCTTACCGAGCAGCTCCCGCTGAAGGTCGTAGAGGAACTTGAACAATCGCCAACCAACGGTGGAGGTCTGGAAGACGGTCTCCTGCGGATGCAGCTCTCCGCCCTGCGAGAAGACTGGTATGCCGTGGCGACCCACGGCTCCGTACCCTTCACGCTGCTGGTAAGCCTCTACGATGCCGAACGAGCCAACCCTCAGAATTCGGCTCTGCTGAAAACCGCCCTCTTGCACCACGGTGGACTGTACCTGAAGCTCCTCCTCGATGGAACCGTTGCCGAACCGCAGAATGTCGAGCTGGCACTGCTGACCAACGAGGTCGCTCGAACGCTGGAACAGCTGATAGCACCATAAATCCCCGGACATTTTGCATCACTCGAATCCCCCCACAATCCCCACGGCTGCCTATGAAAATCAACAAAGCCAGTTTTGACCTGAGCGAAATCCCCCTCTTCCTTGAACTAAGCGACGAAGAGTTAAAGCGCGTCTATTCACTGCTTAAACGAAAGGAATATCAGGAAAAGGGTTACGCAATCATCGTCGAGGGGCATCCCGGCGATGCCTTTTACATGATAGAGTCAGGGATGCTCAAGGTAACCCGGCAGCATCACGACGGACGAATCAAAATTATCAATCTGCTCACAACCGGCGATGTCTTCGGCGAGATGGCACTGCTCGACGACGTTCCCCGCAGTGCCACCGTGGTTACGATGGAGCCGACGAGCCTCCTCGTTCTCAACAAACGGGACTTTATCCATCTGATCACCGAAACCAGCGAGCTGGCACTGAAAATCATCAGCACCCTCTCCCAGCGGCTGCGCAACTCCGACGAGCAGATTCGGGAGTTGAGCTTCGGTACCAAGAGTAATCGGATTGACTCGCTCTTTGAGCGACTGTTAAATCGCTTTGGCGTACCCGACCGCCGGGGCATCCGAATCCCCTTTCACCTGTCCCAGCAAGAGCTTGCCGATATGTCCGCCACTCGACGGGAAACCATTTGTCGCCACCTCAACGATTTAAAAGATCGTGGTCTGCTCGCCCAGGACAAAAATCAGCACCTTATCTTCCTAAATAAAAATCCCATGGATTAGATGACCAAGCTAAACTGACAAGGGCGGACACATAGGTCCGCCCCTACCAACGTATTTTGAGAATCTTCACGGTTTTATGTAAGGACCGACCTCTAGGTCGGCTAGTGGGAACAATAAGGGCTTTATGCCAACTCCTCAGCTCATTCTTGCCAGTGGAAGCCCCCGGCGGCGGCGTTTACTCACCGAGGCAGGGCTGAAGTTCACGATCATCGTTCCCCAGGTGGAGGAGACCTGGGAGGACGACGACCCGGCGAACACCGTGCGTCTGGCGGTGGAGAAGGCGCAGTGGACGGCGGAGCTGCTTCGCCACCATCCACCCGACGAGATCAATCGGTCAGCCGCCCTCTTCCTGCTGGCGGCGGATACCATCGTCCTCCTCGACGGACAGATCCTCGGCAAGCCGATTGACGAAGCCGATGCCGTCAGTATGTTGACCCGCCTCAGTGGACGACAGCACGTCGTAACCACCGGAGTGGCTATCATCAATCCCGCCGGTCAGGTTAAGGCCCTGCGCGTTGACAGCCAGGTGCGGATTCGTCCGCTGACCGCCAGTGAGATTACCGCCTACGTCGCCACCGGCTCGCCGCTGGATAAGGCGGGAGCCTACGCCGTTCAGGATGAAGAATGGAATCTGGTCGAACAGGTGGTCGGCTCGAGAAGCAACGTCATTGGGCTTCCGGTGGCGGAGACCATCCGGTTATTAAAGGATAGCGGATGGAAAAGCTAGACATCATCTTATTGGATACCGTCGCCCGGCTGGAGTTCGAGCCGATGGTGGCAGAACACTCCCTGAAGTACTACCAGATTATCGCCACAGAGGCGGAGCCACGCTATCGGCTCACCTTCAAGGTAGAAGCACCCTTTCTCAGTGCCAAAGAGGTCATGGTTCCCGTAGAATATCCGATTATCGACGGACAGCGGGTATTGCGCCAGGAGAACTTTTGGATTAACCCCCGCCCCGACGGAGCCGAGGTCATCTGCCAGCGGAACAACACCAACCTTGTTGACTGGGTGCTACGGCATTGGGTGGCGATGTTCCTGCTGCCGCCGAATGGCGCGCTGTTCCACTCTGCCTCGGCGATGAACCGCACCAATGGCGGCGGCTACCTCTTCGTTGGGCGAACCGAGGCGGGGAAGACCACCCTTGCCAACAACATCTTCTCCTCTCCTTCGTGGAAGCTGTTCTGCGATGAACTCAACGCCGCTGTCCTCGGTGATAACGGCTGGCGGCTGATGGGAACCCCCTTCTGGGGCGACTTTGGGCTGACCCGGGTCGAGAATCCCGTCGCTCCCCTCCGGGGAATCTGCGTTCTGGCAAAGGGAAAACAGCTCTCTAAAACCCTCCTCTCCCCAGCGGAGCTAACCCGCCATCTGCTCCAGACCATCGTCAACTACGGCGGTAACGACTGGTATGCCCCGATTGCCCTGGCGTACTGCCAGAGTCTCGCTCAGGCGATTCCCGGCTATCGTTTGGTCGCTCCCACAGACACAGATCCAGAGGAATTAGCAGCACTTCTAACCTAGCCAACAACAAAGAGATAGCAGACTGCGAAGACCGTCCTATTTCGGGCGGTCTTAGTGGTTGACAGCACCACTTAAGTTTACTAAACTGCGCCGCTCGCTGACAAAAACGATCAGGACGACAGTCAACCATATCAGTGTATTTTGCAACAGTCTCCCTATGTTTAGCGGTACAGGTTTCTTAAGGTTTTTCGGGCGAAGCCCGGT
>JAIOSI010000294.1 GCA_021107695.1 bacterium | reverse complement strand
GTCAATGGTTATACCGTCCCAGGTCAGATCGGCATCGTCATTGGAGCCGTAAACCGTTTCGCCATCACGGACACAACCGACCTCGTTGGTGTCTGTAAGCTGCCAGTGGGCGTTGTGATCGGTCAGGGGAGCAAAGTCATTGCTCAGGGAGGTGGAGTTCGACAGACTGCTGAGGTTAGCAGCGAAGGAAACCGCAACCAGCAGCATCAATGCGAGGGTTAGCTTCTTCATGGCTTCTTCTTTGAGAAGTTCTACTGAGGTGAGAGGGAAGTGTATTTATACTGCCGCCAACACATCGCGGAGTGAAACATGAAACAACGGAGCGACCAGCGAAAGCGCGTACGCGGGTGTTATCCTTTGGGCGTGTATACCTCGCTATTGCGAGGCTAAAACATCCCGTGGGCGGATAATGCCTCTGGGGCGACCATCGGCTCCGCAGACCACCAGCACCTCGACGCTGGATTCGACAAAGTGGCGGCGGGCTTCCTCAGCGGTAATCTCCGGGCTGACCACGGCGTAGCTGCTGCTGATGAGCGGAGAGATGAGGGAAATCTCGATTGCCGCTTCCGGCTTCTCCACTGCGGGTTGAGTCGCCTTTGGCTGGCGGCGTTGCAGCTCGCCAAGCTGGCGAACGAGGTAGGCGTAGAAGTCGTGGGTGTTGGTCTTGCCGTGGCTCATCGGTTGAGCCGGACCGCGAACGCCCTCGACAAAGTCAATGTGCGAGCGCAGCAGGCTGCGGTTGGTCTTCTCGTCGATTGCAATCAGGTGGCGGGTGCTGGAATCGGGAACCCGCTCCTCTTTACCCAGAGCGATAGAGCAGAGGGCGACGTAGAGCATCAGCTCCTCTTCGGGAATCCTCGCCTCGGGGACATTATTCTCCACCATCTCGGCAAGCTCGTCATCCTGGTCGTGGAACGCGCCGGAGAACTTCTCCAGAGTGTCCACGGCATCGGCAAGCCAGGCTCCCAGAGCCACGTCGCGGTCGTAGAGCAGTCCGGCACCAACGATACTGGCATCGTCGGAATGCCCCGGTCCGACCCGATAGCGGATGTAGTAATACTCGTAGGGTCCGTCGTCCACGTCGGAAATTTTGATCTTCTCGGTGGGGACGATCATGCCCTTGTCCCGGTAGAGCTGCATCTCCTCGGCATCGTGGGGTTCGTGAGCCAGCTTATCGGCGTCTTCGCCCAGCTTTCGCATTACACGGGTATCCACCACGTAGCAGCGACCGCCGCCGATGGCGATGTTGTACGCCTTCTCCGCCCGCGCCCGAACGGCTTCATCATCGCGCCAGCCACCCATGTAGAGTCCCCGCAGCACGGAGAGCGGATCCACGGTGATCTCCACCAGCCAGGGAACCCGGAGCAGCGGATGCCCAGCTTCGTCCACCAGGCGGTCGCGGGGGTTGCCGTCGATATACGCCTGCACCCACCGGATGACCTCGTCGATCAGCCCCTGACGGGCAAGGCGGCAGTCCTCCACCGGCCAACCCATCAGGCGAACCGCCTCGTGGGTGGTCATATCGGTGAAACGCCGCTTGTGGAAGGCTCCGGCTCCCTGATGAGCGTGTCCCTCCACGGACTGGATGAGGATCAGCTCCTGAACGCCCTCTTCGGTGTCCAGCCGCTCGTCTGCCATCATGCTTTCGAAGTCCCGTCGAACCAGCTCGGTCAGGGTGGGAATCTGCTGCTTTTTGCCTTTACTCACAATTTTTCCTTCTGTGATGGAGGATTCTGTGTGGGATGACGTTACTCATAGGGGCGTAGCGGGCTGCACCCTGTGTTAGTTCGCCGGGTTTCCCCTTCCCCCCAAGGGGTTAAAACCCCTTGTCTTAAAATCAAAACCACGCGAGGGGTTGAGGGACAAGGGGCTTTAGTCCCTTGCGAAATTGGAGCAGTCATCGTTCCGGCGGGCCGACCTAAAGGTCGGCCCCTACATAAAACCTTGCGAATGCTTACTTATCCTTCCCGCTGGGCTGCGGTTGCTCTGTTCTGATGTTTGGACCGAGGATACCGGAGACGAACTCCGGGATCATATCATAGGTGCGGGCGTAGCGCAGGTCGGCATTATTGGGGTTAAGGAAGAAGAAGCTGGTCTTGCCGTTCTCCCGCCCGCTGGTAACGATAACCCCGCCGGGGCCGATGCTCACCGCTCCGCCCCTGCCTTCGGGCAGGTAGAACTTCTCGGTGTAGGTCTCGCCGGGGAGCATGTAGTGGATGACCGGGTTGCCCTCGTAGTCGGTGGCGTTGTAGGCGATCATCCTGCTCTTGTCAATCACGAAGCTGTCGGTGATGCCCGGACACATGATGTTCTCTTCCTCGTGGGTCGTCAGGTTGTGCCTGTAGATAAGCGCGGAGCTGTCGCTGTAGCGATACTCCAGAATCAGGTAGTCCTTTTCGACCAGCCGGGGGACGGAGTTGTCCCGATAGGTGGTCAGCCGGCTTGCCTCGCCGGTCTCCAGATTGACGATGATAATCCGCCGTTCTGTGCTGCCTCCGGCTCCGACGTAGAGCATTCCACCGCTCGGTGAGATGCGCGGTGAGACGAAGACATCGTTAATCCGGGCGGCACGGTCAAGCTCGTGGGGCGGAATGCCGTCGTCAATCAACAGATTCCAGACGAGATCCTCGCCGACCAGTTTGGTCAGGTTGCCGTCGAGGTCAACGCTGTACACTCCGCTGCCGTCCCCTTCGTACTGTAGTACGGTGAGGACTCCGCTGCCGTCGGCGAGGGGATGAATATCGCCAATCGCGGTCAGCCCGGCACCAAGCTCAATTCCGTAGGATCTGTCCTCGCGGAAGACGTTGTACAAAAGCTGCTGACCTTCGGGATAGCCGAACCAGAGGGTGTTGTCGGCAATCGGCCAGAGGTCAGGCTCAATCCCATCAATCGCCTCGTAGCCCGCCTCGGTCATCTCCGTACCCCGGTCAGACCAGATCGGCTCCGCCTGCTCCGGGATGTACACCTCTCCGGAGTCGGAATCTTCAAAGACATCACCAAAGCCATTGAAGAGGAAGGCAACCGCCAGACCGATAACCGCCAGCAGGACAATCGCGATTAAGCCCACCGCTGCCGGATTGGCTCTGCCGCTTCGGCGTTGCGGTGTTGGCGAGGCAGGAGGCGGGGTGGTCTGGTAAGAGCTGCTCGGACGAGGGTCGGTGGAATAGACCCGCTGTCCCCTGACCGGATAGCCACAGGCTGGGCATCCGCCGTCCAGCGGCTCCTCAAACTCGGCACTACACTTGCGGCAACGATACATCTCAACTCCTCGCAAATATGTCAGGTAGTTTGTAGGGGCGAAGCTCGTCTTCGCCCTTTGTATTTTCGTCCGGGGTAATCCCTCCCCCCCTAGGGGGAGGGAGACAGCAGCGGCGAGGGTTTGTAGGGGCGGACCTGTGTGTCCACCCTTTAGAGTTGGCGAAACAGATAATCTCCCCTATAAATTATGCGGGTCTTGCTCTAGGTTGCGGGTGGTCAAGCTCTGTTCCTCTGGCAGCCAGGCAGACGAATGCCAGGGGTTGTGGACCCCCTTCAGCCGGGGTGCCTTCCTTCCCCGCCAGGGCGGTGAGGGTCGTTTGCCCTCAATCAGCGTCCGCCGATAGAGCCGCTGGCTGGCAATCGCCATCCGCTCCAGACTGAACTGCTGGCGGAGGTACTCTCCCGCCCGCTCGGTCAGCCGGGCGGCGACCTTCCGATTATCAAAGAGATAATCCAGTTTGTCAATCAGTGCGGCGGTGCTGTACTCGCGAATCAGCAGCCCGTAGCAGTCTGGCGGGACGACCTCCGGTACTCCGCCCTGCCCCAGTGCCACGGCGGGAACGCCCAGTGCCAGCGGCTCGGCAAAGCCCCGGTTGAAGCTCTCGCCCCGTCCCATCGATACGGCGAAGTCGCAGGCGGCGTACACCGGGCGGGGGTCGCTGACCCGTCCGAGGAAGCGCAGGCGGTCTTCGCCGAGACCGAGGGAGCTTGCCAGCTGCCGCAGCTCCGGCTCGAAGTAGCCTCCACCCGCCAGCAGGCAGAGCAGGTCGTCGCGCTCCGCCGTGGCGCGAATCAGGTGATGCAGCCCCTTGCGATGCCCCAGCCGACCGACGTAGCCGATGACCTTGCGCTCTGGGGCGATGTTGAGCTGCCGCCGGGCGGCTTGTCGACTGACCGCACCGGGGTGGAACTGCTCAAAGTCCAGCCCGTTGGGAATCAGAAAGACCCGGCTGGGGTGGATGCCGTCAACCTCGATCAGGTAATCGCAGACCCGGCGGGAGACCCCGGCGTATCCGCTTATAAACATCGAGGTTAGCTTCATCACCGCTCGGTTGATCCTGCCGTCGAAGCCGTAGCGGTGGAGGGTCATGAAGGTCGGCAGTCCGGTGAGCAGCCGGGCGATCCAGAGCGGAACCCGGTCGGGATGCCCGTGAAGGGCGGTGGCTCCGAGACTCTTGGCCAGACGGGCGATCTCCGCTCCCAGGCGCAGGCGATTCATGCCCTTACCGTCAATGGTGTGAATCGGCACGCCGTGGTTCTCGTAATAAACCCGCCCCGGGCCATCGCCGGTCAGGCTCAGCACCGCACAGGGGAAGCCCCGCTGGATCAGCCTGCCACAAAGCTCGGCAGTCCCCCGCTGCGGACCAGAGAGGGTCAGGACAGGAATGGTGTGAAGAATAAGCATTTTCCCTTTACTAATGGTATTGAATGCTATTGTAGGGGCGTATTGCATACGCCCTGTCGACAGGTACATCTGAGGAACCCGTAGGGGCGAAGCGTGTTTTGCCCTTTTTTCAAATACGACGAAACCTTGATACCAGGGCACGGCATGCCGTGCCCCTACAACGTCAAAAACTCGCAGGCTTGCAGAGGCGGACCTGCGTTATTCCGTCAACTGGGATATCAACCCGCGCAGCCGCGCCTGGTTCCCTGCCATCGTAAAGCGGCGGATGACGGTCTTGCGTCCTTCGATGCCGATTCGCTCTGCCAGAGCAGAGTCGTTCAGTACCAGTGCCAGACCATCGGCGAGGGACTCCACATCGCGGGGCTTCACCAGCACGCCGTCCGCGCCGTCGGTGATGATCTCCGGGATACCGCCGTTGTCGCCTCCGACCACCGGCTTCTCCATCGCCATCGCCTCGATGACCACCCGCCCGAAGGGTTCGTAGTCGCTCGGCACGGCGACGACATCGCACAGGGCAATGTACGGCCGGGTATCGGCAACGAAGCCCGGCTTGACCAGCTCCGCCTCGATACCCGCTTCGGCGGCGTAGCTCCACAGCGACTGGGCGAAGCCGGGATACGCCTCCTCATGCGCTCCACCGACCAGCAGCAGCTTGACCTTGTCATAGCCCCGTTCCTTCAACAGGGCGAAGGAGCGCAGCAGCACATCAGGACACTTGAAAGGACGATAACGACCGAAGTAGCCGATCACCCGCTGACCCTCCAGACCGAGCTTATGGCGCAGTTCGACCTCCGGCGGTCGGGGGAGGAACCGCTCCGGGTCGGCACCATTATAAATCAGGAAGGTTCGCTTCGGCAGCAGCCTGCCCCAGGGCAGGGCGCGCTTCAGCACCGCCCGGGTTATCACCACATAGGCACTGGAGAGGTGGTGGGCGACGCGCTCCGCCAGCCCAAAGCTGCGGTCGATTCGTAGATAGCCCATCGTCTTCGTCGGCAGCCCCACAGTAGCAAGGGCGGAGATCACCCGTCCCTTGATATGGTCGGAGTAGAGCAGCGTCGCCCGTTCTTTACGGAGGAGCTTCCTTAGTCCAAAGATGGCGCGGATAAAGTCGCGGATGAAGC
>JAIOSI010000233.1 GCA_021107695.1 bacterium | reverse complement strand
ACTGGGCCAGTTGGCGGTAAAGACCGCTCCGTCGGTGGTGTACGCTGGCATGCCCAGGTAGGTTACCGTGGTCTCATCCCAGTCCTCGGTAACCCGATAGTAAGCCATTTCGCCGTTGGGGGAGCCGTGAAAATCGGCAACGTAGATGCGAAACTCGGCGCTCGTGATAGTGGCACCGGCTGGGATGGCGCTCAGATCCCACTGGATAAAGGTGCGGGTGTAGCAGACACCGTAGCGACCCTGGCCGAGAAAATCGGGACCCAGGACATTGTTCGCATTGGGCTGACAGTCGCAAACGCAGGCGTCCTTGATTGGCTGCTGGATGGTATATTCTGTAGCAAGGGAGGAAGAGGAAAGGGAGAGGCAGAGCAGAAGCGTCAGCAGGATGATTCGATTGTTCATGGCATACTTCCTTTGGATTGATGTCGCGCCAAGCGCGGCTATGGGTTGAGCCGGGAATAGATTCACTCGCTGGGAGAGGGCAATCCCTCCCTCCAGCAGGGACACTGTAACACAGCTTCCGCAAAAAGTGTAGAAAACAACCAGAAAAACATAAATAACTTGCTAATTCTCAGGAATGGGGTGAAATACCTCAACAATGTTACAAAATTACCCTACAGACTCGAATTATACCGCCGTGATGTGAAATAGAGACGACCGTACGGTTGCCTCTATAATTCAACGGACCGACCCCTGCGTTGACATATCCCGCATTGTAGGGGCGGACCTGTGTGTCCGCCCTCGTTAGATTCGAGAAAGGGCGAAGACAAGCTTCGCCCCTACAGTAGCAATGACGTCGTCTTGTTTATTCTGGACGCACCAGATGCGGAGTAACGAAGATCAGCAGCTCGCGGGTCTCCTCGGAGTCTGAGGTGCTTTTGAAGAGCAGCCCCAGCACCGGAATACTGGAGAGCAGGGGTACTCCCGACTCTTTGGTCTCCGTCTTCCGTCGCAGCAGCCCGCCGATGACGCCGGTCTCGGCGTTTTGCAGCAGCAGGGTGGTACTCGCCTCGGTGGTGTCCACCTGGAACTCCAGCCCCGGAGCCGGAGTGGTGGAGATTTCGCTGATCTCCGGGTTGATGTCCAGGGTGATCTCGTTGACGCTGTTGACGTGGGGCGTTACGGCGAGCTTGATGCCGACGTCGTAGAACTCGATGTAGGTGTTGCCCTTCTCGTCGAGGAGGTGAACCGGAACCCGGCTGCCGACCAGAATCCGCGCCTCCTGATTGTCCAGGGTGGTAATCCGTGGGGCGGAGAGGATGTGAGTATCGGTATCGGTGGCGTTTGCCTGCAGCGTCGCCTGAAGGGTGGCGGCGTCGATGGTGTCGCGGTAGATTCCGGTGATGGTGTTGGTGGTCGTCGGGGTGTCGATGAGGATGGAGTTGCCGTTGAGGCCGAACTGCCAGTCTATCCCTAACTCGGTGAGGGTACTGGTCTTAACATCGAATATTTTCGTTTCGATCATCACCTGAGCGGTGCGGGCGTCGAGCTGCTCCACCAGGCGGCGGATGCGGTCGCGGCGTTCCAGGGTGTCGGTGATGATGATGGCGTTGGTGCGGGGTTCGATCTGTAGCTGACCCCGCTCGGAGAGCATGGACTCGAAGCTGGGCTTGAGGCTGGCCGCCGTGGCGTAGCGCAGGGTGATGATCTCCGTGCCGACGGGGGATGCCTGCTCCGCCTCCGCCATCTTCACCAGTTCCTCCGGGGTGTTGACCCGGATGATCGAGCCTTCCACCCGATAGGAAAGCCCGTGGGCGGCGAGAATCACCCGCAGGGCTTCGTCCCAGGGAACGTCCTTCAGTGCGACGGTGATTCGTCCGGTTACGCTGGGACCGGCGACGATGTTCATCCCGGTCTCGAAGGCGAGCATCCGCAGGACGTTACCGATGTCGGCATCCTTCAGGTCCATCGAGATGCGCTTGGTGGTGTACGACGCCGACTGACCGCTGAAGCTGCTGTCGTAGCTGAGGTCTTCGTAGTTCTCTACTGGCGGGTAAGAGACGCTGGAGCCGATGCCGGACTCGACCACCTCGGCGGTAACATAGGTCTCGGCGCTGGCAACATCGAAGGTCGCCTCGCTGGAGTAACTCTGATGGCTCGGCGTGTAGTCGGCGAAGGGGTCGGCTTCCCTGGTAATCACATCGAGGTAAAGCACGTTGCCCCGCCGGGTAATCAGATAGGGATAGTCGCCCGCCACCTGAGTTACCACCCGGACGGTGCGGGGGCTGTCGCTATACTGGGTTGCACTGACCTTGACGATGCCGCCCCGCTCCAGATAGAGCGTCGGCTTATCCAGCTCGCTGCGGGCACCGATCAGGTCGAGGACAAAGGTACGTGGTGAGACGGTCTTGGAGAAATCAAAGCGAAGAGGAGCGTCGGCGGTGATCTCGATCCTCGTTTTGTCGAGCATCTCCGTAACCTCAATACTGCGGATAGAGGTTACCTCGGTGCGAATCGGCGATTCACTTTCTCTACCCGGTGATGCAGGGAAGCGCACCTCTATCGTATTGCCTTCTTTAGAGATAAAGTACGGCTCGAAGCTGCTCAGGTCCATCACGATGCGGACAATCTTGCTGGGAATCTCTCGGTACTGGCTGGAGCGAACCCGCTGGACGTTATGCCCCTCGCCGATGTTCAGCACCGACTGGCAGGCGTGGATCGCCCCGCGAATGTCCACGATGATCCTCGGTGGTCCGTCCAGGGAGAAGACATCGTAGCTCAGCGAGGCATCGCCGGTGATGGTAACCACCTCGGCACCACCGTCTTCCACCTCGTGGGAGACGGTGCTGACCCGTGGCGTCTGCGCCAACCCGGCAACGACCATCACTAACACAATGATACAGAGCAGTTTGCGTTTCATTATCGCCCCCGTAAGAGGAGTTCCCCTCCAACGACTTATCTTACATCACAATGTCAATAAATAGCAAGCAGCGCGGTGCGCTGCACCACCAGCTTGAAGCTGGACACTCTTTCACGATCATGCTATCAGCCTGATAGTCATTATCTCCGCGTAAACGCTCGTTCCACTCGCTGTGAAACACTGATTTTGTCTGGTTCAGCAGCGGGAGCAGGATTGCTCAAGGTGTTCTGGTGCGAAGCACCTGTACTGCGATGCAACGCACCGCGTTGCCAGCTTGAAGCTGGACACAGTTTCGCGGCTGAAAGACACACAGTGGAATACTAGCTCCCGCGTTTCACCGCTCCCGCTGGTCGTTTGCAAATATGATTTTGATGCTGTAGGGGCGAACCTGTGTGTCCGTCCTTTTTAGATATTAAGAGGGCAGCCACGGAGGGCTGCCCCTACAGAACAACGTGAATGTTAACCACAGAGGTGAACCCCGTCTTCGCCCTTGCAAGTCTTCAAAAAAAGAGACCGGAATCCCGGCCTCTTTTTATCATTCTGTTACAAACTCAAACGTTTCGTGCCTATTTACCGAACTCGCGGATGAGCTGGATGGCGATAACCCAACGCTGGATCTGGTTGGTGCCTTCGTATATCTGGCAGATCCGCTGGTCGCGGTAGTAACGCTCGACATCGTTTTCTTTCATGTAGCCAGCACCACCGAGAATCTGAACAGCGCGGTAGGTAACCATTTCGGCGACCTCGGTAGCGTACATTTTCGCCATTGCGGCTTCTTTGCCGATGGGCAGTCCTTGATCCTTCCGCCAGGCGGCACGATAGATCATCAGGCGGGCGGCCTCGATCTGCGTGCCCATCTCGGCGAGCATGAACTCGATTCCCTGGTTAGAGATAATCGTCTTGCCAAACTGGACGCGGGTCTGGGCGTGGTGGAGTGCCTTCTCGAAAGCGGCCTGAGCGCAACCGATGGCGATGGAGGCGACACCGAAGCGTCCGCTGTCCAGAGCCTTCAGGGCGATGGAGAGTCCGCGATTCTCTTTACCGAGGAGGTTGCTTACCGGAATGCGACAGTCTTTGAACTCCAGCGTGGCGGTATCGCTGCAACGCTGACCCATCTTGTTCTCGGTCTTGACAACGCGGAAGCCCGGAGCATCCGAAGGAACCAGGAGGCAGGAGAGACCTTTCTTTCCACGACCCGGAGTGGTCAACGCACTGATACTGTGCAGGTTGGCGTACTTGCCGTTGGTGATGTAACGCTTGGTACCGTTGATAACGAACTCATCGCCGTCACGGACAGCGGTGGTTTCGATATTACCAGCGTCGGAGCCAGCGTTCTCTTCGGTCAGGGCGAAGGAGGTCAGAATTTCGCCGGATGCCATCTTCGGCAACAGCTCTTTCTTCTGTTCGTCGGTACCGTAAACGTCCAGGGCGAAGCTACCGATAGAGTTGTGAACGGCAAATGCAACGGCAACGCCAGCCGCCGCCCGGGCAAGCTCTTCCAGAGCGATGGCAAAGCTGACGGAGTCCGCACCGGAGCCACCGAACTCTTCACGAATGGTGAAGCCGTAGAAGCCCATCTGCTTCATCTCGTCAAAGATATCGTGGGGATAGAGAGCCTTTTCGTCTAGTTCCTGGGCGATGGGATCAATGCGTTCCTGGGCGAACTTACGGAACGCGGAGCGGTACTTTAGTTGTTGTTCGGTGAGTTCAAAGTTCACGGTAGTTCCTCCGGCAACGGGCGGTTGGGGTCAGGGCGACAGGGTATTTTACAGAAAGCGGCTGTCATTGTAACAAAGACAACCGCCTGAGGTAAAGAGTCTGTTGTTGAACGTTCTTTCTTTGATATCGCTTAATCCTTCGGGAAGCTGTATTCCAGGCTGAGATGAACAATCTCCTGATCCCACGCCGAGGAGAGATAGATATCGTTGCTCACCAGGGCAAGGTCATCAATCTGAGAGAAGTTTACCGTCGCGCCACCGTCCCAGCGTCCGACGATATCGCCAGCCTTGT
>JAIOSI010000157.1 GCA_021107695.1 bacterium | reverse complement strand
CCGTTCAAAGGGTTTGCATTCGAGGTGAACGATGAAGGTCAAAGCGTTGCTGCTGCTTGTGTTGGTCATTGCATTCATTTCTTCCTGCATGGTTCCTTCTGAACCGGATCCCTCGACTCCGTTGATTGTTTTCGATGAGGAGGCTGAAAACTACTGGCCATCGCTCTCACCGGATGGGCGGTATCTGGCATTTTTGTCTGATCGGGATGGTGATAATATGCCTCTCGAATACGTCCTCTGTGTCTACGATTTTGAAACAGAAACGATAGATATTCTGACAGAACATATCTACAATAGCCAATATAATAAACCTCGTTATTTAGAATGGTCTACTGATGGACAATGGCTCTATTTTATTAAGTATTATAGGACATTTGATGGAGAGGAAAGAGGTAACCATCTATGCCGAATACCGTATAATGGTAGAGATGAGGATATAGAGGTGTTGAAAGAAGATGCAGTCAAATTATGTGTACATCCCGATGGAGAAACATTAGCAATACTCCTTGAAAAACACTCGGAGGAACCATACCTTGCCAGTATGGACATCGCCTCTGGTGAATTAACCCCCCTCGAAAGCACAACGGACATCTGGTTTGAAGACATCGACTACACACATGATGGCTCGGCAGTAATAACGATTACCAGGAACTCTCAGTTTAACAAGGATATTGTTCTCTTCCCCCTTGATGGCAGTGAACCTCAAGAGATAGCCCACCTAGGCTGGGATCGATATTTTTATCCGCGAATAAGTGTTTCACCATCTGGTGAGTATGTGATAATAACTGATGCTCTTGATGAGTTAACTATCTGTCCCATTAACGGTGGCGATCCTATTTATCCTCTCCCCTCTTCGTATATTGTGAACCCTGTTCATGCCACCTTGTAAGATGATGGATATATCTACTTTAGCAGTGAAACCAACGGCGATATCTGGCGATTCAAACCAGAACTTTAGGAGATTAAAATGTCTTTCAAAAAAAGTGTACTGCTACTTCTGTCCGTTGCTGTTTTTGCCTGCTTTGGTTTTCAAACCATAACCGCTGCGGCGAGTGAAGAGTTTGTAGAGTATGGTGAGATTACAGAGGATGGGGCAGCTATTGCTTTGGAGTTGGCTCAGGAGTACATTGCGGCGAATGAAATTGATACCGTACTTGGCGAACCAGAACCGTTGTATGGCTATGGTTATGGTGAACAACAGATTGCGTACTTGATGCTCGGTCATCCAACGGGCGAAATAAAGAATATGGCAGAAATGCAAGCTGTAAAGAGGGCACAGTCAGAGGCAGGTGCGGAACGCCATAGCTACCGTGCTATCGCAGAAGAGCGAGGAGTTGAGGATTATCGAGAGCTTGTGCCAGCAGAGTTGAATCAAAGGATTTCTGATTTACGTAATCTAATCTGGGATATGCAGCACATTATTGTGGCTAAGGTGGAGGGCGAATATAAAATCATTCAGGCATCTGATTTGTCGGGGTGGCACATACAAAACTATAGATATGATGGCACTGAGGTTTTATTGGGTTATGCACTTATATGGAAGAGGGATGTTCAACTAGATAGTTCTGTACCATTATCGTTCACAGCTGTCTATAAAGGTGAAACTAACGAATTGGTGTATCCAGTAGAAGTGAAGATGAGTAATATATATAAACCACTTTATAATCATGAGTATACATCTATCTACGAGAAGTCTAACACGTCGGCGGGAGGTGTCTACAAAACTTCTGATAGTAATATTCTCAATATCTCAATACTAAAACAAATTGGTACCTGGGATTGTTTTTATGCATCAAAAGCCATGCAACTTGGTTGGCATGTGGAAATGTTGTTTATGGATTATAGTAACAGTAGTGATTTTATGGATGCACCAATAGATGGCTTTTTTATGGAGCAATGTTATGAGGCTTATTCCCAATTATTTGCTTCCGATCCAACAGCATATGAAACGAAATTCCCGCCTGAAGATATGTGGTTTGAAGAACTTGATGAGGAGTATTATTTTCGATGGGTTGATTCAGAGATATTTAGCGAAGCTTTTCATGATGAATATTTTGATTCACAATTTGACAGTAGCAGAAATACCAAATACGAAACGAGTTTGGATGATAACCCCCCAAGTTGGGATAGGTATAAAGATGCAACAAAATATGGATATAGTTATAGTACATTCGGACATACATATTACCATGGTAATGTTTCAGTAATACGTCAAGAATATGACCATGCTTGTGTAACAGCAGGGTATGATGAAGATTTTGGTAATCAATATCGATATATTGATCCCAGAGAGGGTAGTATTGGTTGGGGCGTATGGGGTCCTATCGGTGCAGAGCTTTGTACAAATTTCAGCCCAGATGATCCCATCGGACAGGGCGGGGGCGACGGGGATGGTTACGGTGGTTACGGCTACTCTTACGCACAAGATGAGTACCGCATAGTCTTTGCAGAGGATGTAGATGACCACCAGGTAATACACTGGGTTTCATATCCCGGTTATCCTGTTCGGGGATTCACGGTTCTCTCTCGCGATGAAGCAGGCAAGATAACTCAGGTAAGCAGCACTATCCGATATGACGAAGAAGCGGGCTGGCTGCGTTTTGCAACAGAAGCAGAAGGTGAATTGGGTATTCGTTATTATCCTATTGAGAACGGTGAGCCGGTGGATGTATTCACGGGCGAGGAGGCCGACTTTGAACTAGCCTGCGCAGTAGTCTAGTCACACTAATCCCCCCCCCCATAATAATTCTTTACAAATCAACTTTTCTTTGGTAGTCTCTCCGTTGTCAGGGGTTTGATTCGGTCTATGGGGTTCCTGAACCCCGCTCAACGGGTTTGCATTCGAGGTGAATGATGAAGGTCAAAGCGTTGTTGTTGCTTGTGTTGGTCGTCCTGGTCGTATCGCTTTCCTGCAACAAGAAGGCGACTGGTCCTGATGAGGAAGAAGAGGTCGAGCTGCCGCCACGGGGGACGATTGTTGAGCTGCATCCCCTGCAGGAAGACTACAGTAAGCTGGACATTGTCTGGGCAGAGGATGGTAAAAGCGTTTTCTTCACGCGGGACTATGACATTAACACCTACATGCACACACTCCAGATTGACCTTGCCACCCAAGAAGAGCTGAGCGATTCTCGGTACGATGAAGCTTTTGGTTGCTGGATCGATGAGATTTTTGTTGATGTTGTCAACGATGTAGCCTATCTGGAGATGCATTTCTATGACTGGAGTAGCTATCGGCTCTCCAAGTACGAGCTGTACAAGAATACCCAGGGAAATCTGGGAGAAGAGATCGCCTGCATCTTTGAGGATGAGTACACTCGTCGAGGGATGGCACTTTCGCCCGATGGCAGTACGCTGGGTTACTTCTCAAGGAGAGAAGATAACGATTTGTACTTTGCCACCCTTGATTTATCTACCTACGAAGAATCAGTCTGGTTCGAGGTTCCTTACGGTGTTCAACAGTTCTGCTGGGATCCATCGGGTACATCCGTGATAGTCAATTATCTCTACGGCTCTGATGCGGATATTCTTCGAGTGCCGATCTCTACAAGCTGGCAGGAGAATGACGTTCTGTACCATATCGAGGATGCAGCACTTTTCTACCCAGCGATTTCTGATGATGGTAACCGGCTTGCGTTTGTCAAACGCTCCTTCAACCCCTGGGGCGATACGATGTACGAGCTTAACCTGACCACCCAGGAAATAAAGGAAGTCTTGCCTTTCACGGAGAACTATTACACCAGTCTTGTCTATTCACCGAATGGTGGCGACTGGATCGCATACTGCGAGACATACACACAACAAGGTGCTGCTGAAACCGTTAACGCTATCTGCTGGCCAGCGGAGTAGCTATTCATTCCATTTAAAACCTGTTCATCACATTTTGGAGTTATTATGCGTAACCTCTCCCTTTTTGTTTTGCTTGCCATCGTCCTTTTTGTTAGTGCTAATTTTGGAGAAATTATCTCTGAAATTGATGATGGCGAAGTATCGAATATAGAAGATTACAGTACTGTTACAGTTAAAGATGCCGAACAGTTGGCTAGTGCATGGAGAGACCAGGTTGCACCATCACTGTGTGTAAGTTCACCAATTAGTATATATTCACTAAACTCAGGTGATGAGATAGCGTATTTGTTCTTTTTTGTATCGAACTCTATAAATCTTACAGACGGAGAAGAAATATTTAGCTATCTTTCGGAGTTATCTGAAGACCGACGTATTTATCTTGATGAAATATTGCCATTAACGTTCGATGAAATTGAGGGTAATGAAGAGGGATTCGATGTATGGTTGAGTAAATCTCAGAATGCATATGAGATATTTACGAGCACTCAATATGTTATTATTCCCACTAGAGAGGAGTTCGGATTTATATCCCAGTACTATAGTGATTGTTCAGGTTTGCCTTTTCATAATCTTGCTTGGGCGAGGGAAGAGGTGAATACCAATAACTATAACGATAGTAACAACATTGTATCAACTAATTTATTTTTGGATGAGTTGTTACAACTAAGACCAGTTGTGTGTTTTTCAACTGAAAAGGCACAATGCTTTGTTGCGATGCGTATGGATTGTCAATCGGAAGATGCCTATGTTACTTCAGCCAATGCTGATGATTTGTTGGAGGAATCGGAATTTCTTAAAAAAACAGATAGTAACTTCGACTATAACACCACAGGGGGAATTGAATTATGGAACTATTTTAGAAGCAATCAAAAAATCCCAGACTATTTCTATGAGTTTTTCCTGGATAACACTGGTGGATATTCTCCGTTGTGGCAACAAACACTGATGGATGCCGGTTTCTTAGTACCTTGGTACTATGATTTATCAGACATAAATTGTGGTTCTTATACAGCAGCCATGATTATTGGTTTTCACGATTACCACACAGGTGGTTATGATTTAGATGCTATATTTACCCCTGTTTCGTCTTACGATCCAACAACACAAACTTATGGCGAAATGATTGCAGGTTATATCGAAGGTGGTAATAGTAAGAAATTTATTCATATTTATGCAAGAGTGAAAAGCTTTTACTATGGAGTAACGGATGATTTTGAATCTACTACAGGCTACCATGCACATTTACCCGCCCCTTATTCTTGGGGAGATCATGCTTGGGCAATATCCCTAGGATATCCAACATTTATAATGTATACTTTCGATGGTCACGGTCACTACATGACAGGGGTTGGTTTTGATGATGATGTCTCAGATGATAAGAAATATCTAGTTTATGATTCACAACGATCCAGGGATACTGTATATGAGATAGGATATTTTGGTGACGATCCGGATTATCAGGAGAATCATAGTGATGACTGGGAAGGTCGCTGGAAAGATCAAATATTTTATATTAGCGCACCAATTATTGGTATCGGCGGTCTTTCCCTCTTCGAGGCTATTACTGGCAGTTCGGTAGAAGAGGGCTGCGTTATGGTTCGCTGGCAAGCCCTGGGTGAGGATGATAACTGCGAGGGCTATAACATCTACCGAGGCAACCACCACTACGGAGAGTACACAAAGGTAAATGGCAGCCCTATTTGGCCTCAGCACGATGACAATCACATCTACCAATACCTTGACGCTGGTATTTCGCACAACGGTACCTACTACTATGTCCTTGCAGATGTTGACACATACAGCGGTGAGACCTACTACATCAATAAGCATGGTGCATCAGGCGACCCAGAAGATCAGGTCTTTGCTGTACCATACCTGGAAGGTCGTGCTGAGATTCCCGACCTGAACCTCCCCGCTCCAACCAACCTGGTTGCCACTGACTACCCAGATGACGACGGCACAAGGGTTCAGCTCAACTGGACACCGCTGGATGGACATGTTGAGAACTACCAGATTCTCCGCCGATACGACGATTGTGGTTTCTTTGGGTATGAAGAGATTGCTATTATGAGCGGAAGCTCGGACAGTTTCGTAGATGATAGCGTTACCGAAGACATTGAGTACGAGTACATCATTCGCCAGGCTCACTATGATTTTCCAACCCAGCAATCCTGGGGACACCTGGACTCCGAACCAGCAACGGTCATCCCCGACGATAACCTCCATGAGAATGGCCGCATTACCGAGAACGCAACCTGGAGCGGTAGTGTCTTGGTAAATGGCGATGTCGTTGTGGATACTGGTGTAACCTTGACGATTGAAGAGGGAACGATCGTAACTTTCTTCTCCTCCGATAAGCATAACCTTGGGATTGACGAGGAACGAATCGAGCTGATCGTCTACGGTGAATTACACGTTGGGGGTACTTCCGAGCCTACCTATCTTCGGAGTAGTTTCTCACCCGGTACGCAATGGCATGGCATCCGGCTCATGGCATCAGCAGGTTCCTCTTTTGAAAATGTGACAATTAGCCAGGCTGAAACCGCTCTCTATAGCTACTACGGGCCAGTCGAGGTTACCGACTGCGATCTGAGCGGCTCCGGCTACGCCTCTGTTGTGGTGGATAGCGGCTCCTGCTCGATAACCGACTGTGATCTGTCTGGTAACGGAGGTTCGGAGGGCTACGGCGTAGTGGTCAACAACGGCACGGTTACTCTGAACGATTGCCGGATAACAGACAACGCCACCGACGGGCTATTGGTTAACGGCGGTGCAGCTACCATACGAAACTGTCAGATTACCAATAACACAAACGATGGGCTTAGATTAACCGATGGTTCGGTTAATCTTGGCACCCTTGACGAGTTTGGCTGGAATGTTTTCTCGGATAACGGCGGAAAGGATATCAACAGTCTTGTAACGGTATCTGCCCGTGGTAATGAGTTTGGTACGATTGACGGCTTGGAGCTTGACCGTCGGGTGAGCGATTCTGTAGTACTTTCCCCGGTGGTCTTTGGTGGTTCGGTGAACCGAGGCTCGGATTTGCCATACGTTGAGCCGGATGAGGAAAATCTGCCAGTCTGCTATGTGGATCGCGATGTTTACCTGGTGGACGATTTCACGGCGGAACCAGTGGTTGTTTCCTTCGGCCCGAGTGGTGAAGTGCTTGAGTACTTTGAGCTTCGTTTCGCACCGGATGTAAGGGTAGGTCTGGCTCCGGAGCAGGAGACTCCGGTAATTACTCCAGATGATCCGCTGCTGGTGGATGTGCTGATTGACGTACCTTGCTACTTCGAGAAACCGGATGGCAGTGTTCCTTCTTATAGTCTGGAACCGAGCGGTGGCTTTGTTCCCAGCCCCTGGGAGATCAATGAATCTATACCACCGGTGGAGTTCAACTGGGGTGAGCTTACCTTTGGTGAGCATTGTTACGAGCTGAACTGGACTAACGCTCTGATTGACGGGGCTACCTCAGTGAAGATGAATAGTGGTAGTTTCAGCGAAGCAAATCCTGCGAACTTCGAGCGAGTCTTCATCCGCAACATTGATGCTGCTGGCTTTGAGTTGATTAAGGGAGCAGCGAGTTTCCGTAGTTGTCAGATTAGCGATAACCTTGGCAACGGACTCCAGCTAAACTCCGGTACCTGGGCTAAGCTCTACCGCTGTGAGGTCAGCGGTAACGACGGCGACGGGATCTACCTAAACACCGGAGTGGAGATTGACCTGGGGGTACCCGTTGGTGGCGATGAGCCGATGGTCGGTCTGAACTACTTTGCCGACAACACTGGCTTTGATCTCAACAACAGCTCCGGTTCTCCCGTGGCTGCCCACGGTAACCAGTGGAGCGAGAGCGACTGGGAACTTATCCTCGAAAACTCCATTCACAACCCCGGCGGTGTGGATTATCATCACCTCTTCCCGATTGCCTGGTCTGGTGTACTGAAGAGCGGCGAGAATCCGAATAAGTGTGTCTGGATGGGCAATATGCTGCTCCTGGGCGATGTTACCGTCCCTACTGGAATGATGGTTGGTCAGCAGTTCCGGCTCGTCTTCGAGCTGCCGACAGGAGCCGAAGGCATCGAGATTGCCGAGCTACCCGGTCTCGACCGTACCCACGGTGGCGAAGACCCGAACAAGTCCGAGTTCCGTATCAACGGTCTGGTCAATAGCGAGGCTCAGATTCACCTGACCCGCCTCAGCCTGCCCACTACCATGTTCGGCGAGTTCCCACCGCCAGTGGTGGGTGAGTGGACGGGGCTAATCCACAGTTCCGCAGATATGGATACACTGGACAACTACGAGGTTCACTGGGCAGAGACCGGTATTCACGTCATCGGCGGTGGACTGACTACCCTCAGCAACTGTCGGGTTACCAGAGCCAACACCGCTGTTGTTCTGGAGGGAGTCAGCCCGACGCTCTTCGGCAACGACTTTGAGGCTGAGATTGAAGGGCTGGTTTGTAGCGACAATGCCTGGCCGCTTCTTGTTGAAGAACCTACTATGAACAGCTTCTACATGGATTTCGAACCTGCAACTCTTCCTCCACATTACTACATCGCCAATCGTAACGCCGCGCTAACCCCCTTCGACCCCACTACCATCGATGCCACGCTCTGCAAGTGGCATGACTCTAATGGAGAGAGCCAGCAACCAGAAGACTGGATGTTCGATGGCGAGGTAGATTACGACTCTCAGGCGATGCTCGCGGACAACCGTAGCCAGATCATCACCGAGGAAGACGATAAAGCCGAGCTGAATAACCACAAAGACACCATTGAACTTGCCAGCGGCGAAGAGACCGAAGACACCTCCGCAATCGAGATTGGCAACAGAGATGACAGTGTCGGGGTTTCCGACGATACTGTTGACGATGATAGCATCGCGGTTGGAGAGGATGTCGTCAGGCTCAATACTGATGAGTCAGTGACACTCACCGATGACACCCTCGAAACTGCTTCTCTTGGGGTAGAGGCTCTCAACACCACCGATTCAACCGAGGAGCCCAGTCAGCTGCTCTCTGTAGTGCCTAACCCGACCACTGGCATGGTAACAATCACCGTGGAACTGGAAGGCTCACAGCGCGTCGCGCTCGCCCTCTACGACCTGGCTGGCCGCCTGGTCGAGACGATCCATCGCGGTTCCCTCAGCGAGGACCGCCACAGCCTCAGCTACGACACCTCAAGCATCGCAGGCGGGCTGTACCTCCTCCACCTCGCGACCGACAAAGCCACCGATACCATCCGTCTGGCGATCGTCAGGTAGAAGAACGAGAACAATACAGAATACCAAAAGCGGGGAGAGGGTTCCCCGCTTTTCACATATCGATTTAGAGCCAGCTTCTACCTGCCAAGATTTCCCTACCAAATCTTGGTATCGTAAAGAAACGAGTGGAGGTTGTTCTACTGACGATTTGCCCAGTAGGTTACGACGGCATCCTCCTGCTCCGACACTTCGACAGAACCGGGGCGTAGCTCACGAACTCGATCAATCGCCTCAATACCGGTCAGCCCCTGGGTGGTCAGGTAGGCGGCAACGACGGTTCCTGTGCGCCCGATGCCCATGTAACAATGGACGAGGATGCCATCCCCCGCCGCGCGGGCTTCATCTATCAGGGTAATGGAATGTTCGATTATCTCCTGGCTCGGCGCGCGGAAGTCCACCACGGGAGTGGTAAATCTGAAAGTCGGTCAGCGGTCCCATTCCCACACCGATGGGTCGCTCGGTGAGGCTGATGATCCGCCGGATTCCCACGGCTAGAAGGGCTTTCATCTCTTGCTCGAAACCGACGATGCTGCCAGGACGACCCATCGCCGCCAGCTCACCGGGAATTACCCAGGTCAGATCAGGAAGGTCGGGGTGTGTCGGTAGATTTGTCATATCTTGGAACTGTTCTTTTCGTCGAGGAGGAGGACTTTCATCTCGTAGTTCCCCAGCTCGGCTTCATCGAGGAGCAGGGTGTTGATGATGATCACCCGGTCGCCCAGCTGAACCAGCCGCGCGGCGGCACCATTGATACTCACCGTGCCGGAGCCACGCTCGGCGACAATCAGGTAGGTTTCAAAGCGAGCACCGTTATTGACGTTGAAGATCGAAAGCATCTCGCCAGGCACAAAGCCCACCCGCTCGTAAAGGGCTGGGTCAATGGCGATGGAGCCTTCGTAGTCAATCCTGGTCTCGGTAATGGCAGCACGATGGAGCTTACCGCCAGCCAATCTACGCATAACCATCCTTCACCAAACCTGATGTATGCCCTTCCGTGAGCGGCGGTAGTATAGTCCGCTCCTTTATGACTGTCAACCAGCAGCGCAGTGCGGCAACGCCAAGCGTTATAGCACACTTTCACGGCTGATCGAACAATATGGTTACGTTGACGCTTTACTTGCTCTCTGATGGCTTGATGTAGGGCAAGTGAAGATGGGCAGTGATCGCTGACTAACCCTTGCTCAAAACCACCGCTTTGCTAAGAAGCACCTTCGGCCTATTAACGACGATGAACCCCGTATCACAGGCTACTCTAATGGCATCTTCAAACACTTTTTTCGAGACGTGGACTGGAGGTTCCACCATAAGGACCTGCCCTTTGGGTTTTAGTATCGTCCCTATCTCGTTGAATAACGCCTCTTTATCTGGAATCTCATGGGCGACATAGAACAACAGAACAAAGTCAACGCTCTCTGATACGCCAACCTTGTTTACTTCGCACTTATGCAGTGTAATCCGCTCTTCGAATTTCGTTCCCTGAATCTTGCCTTTTAGTTTCTGAAGCATCCCCTCCTGCAAATCGCAGGCAATGACCCGACCGGACTGACCGATCATCTGAGCCATGTCAATGGAGAAAAATCCCGGTCCACAACCTATATCCAGGACTGTCATCCCTTCTTCAAGATACGACCCCACTATTTTTTGAGGTGGATACAACCATCTTCTGATTCCGCTGTCGAAGCCGTCTGCCCTTTCAACAGGGCATATACGGTTATTGTCCTCGTTCGCCATATCGTTTCCTCCTGCGTTTTGAAAGGGATACTATCAACGGACAAACCAAGTCCTGGGCGCAAGGAACACTCAGGTAACCGACACTCGTTGTTCACAAGCATCGATAGTATAGGTCTGCCTCTTTTGACTGTCAACCAGCAGCGCAGTGCGGCAACGCCAAGCGGTGCATCTTAGTACCGGGCTTCGCCGGTCAACCTATAGGAGACTACCGCTCTCGGTGGTCGCTCACGCTTGTCTCCCTCTCCCCTCTGGGGAGGGGGAGTTTCACGGCAGGCATTTTAATGCCTGCCCTACATTAACATCTTGAGAAATCTATTGTTTCTGCAGGTCTCCTCCCCGCCTTTGCAGGGATAATCCCCTGCTTCTGTGTGGAGACAACCCCTGATATATGTTACTCTACGGACGGTTTTCGTAAGGGTGATCTGGTGTTCTAAGGAGGAGTTTCATGGCGAAAAAGAAGATTGGTATTCTCACCGGTGGCGGCGATTGTCCCGGTCTCAACGCAGTGATCCGTGCCGCCGTCCGGCGGGGCATCACGGTTCACGATTACGAGTTCCTCGGTTTACGTAAGGGCTGGCTGGGTCTGGTTAAAGGCGATGCCTTCCCGCTGACCTTGGGCGATGTCGAGGAGATTCTTCCCCAGGGCGGGACCATCCTCGGCAGCAGCCGCACCAATCCCTTCGGTAGCAACTCCGGCGAAGAGGTTCCCGCCTGTGAGCAGCACTTCAAAGAGCTGGGGCTGGACGCACTGCTGGCAATCGGTGGCGACGACACCCTCGGTGTGGCACGGAAGTTCTCCGACCGGGGACTGCCGATGGTCGGCGCGCCGAAGACCATCGACAACGACCTCTCCGGCACCGATTACACCTTCGGCTTCTGGACATCTATCGAGCGGGTGATGGAGTCCATCGATTGGCTGCGCACCACGGCGATGAGCCACGAGCGGATATTCGTCGTCGAGGCGATGGGGCGCAGTGCCGGCTGGATTGCCGCCTACGGTGGAATGGCGGGAGCCGCCGACTACATCCTCACGCCAGAGAAACCGTTCACCCTCGACGAGCTGGTCTGGAGTATGAAACGACGCTGGGACGCAGGGATTCACTACGCCGTAATCGTCGTCGCCGAGGGTGCCGAGTGGCACGAGCGGGAGATCATTCAGGAAGATGTGGCAAAGGATGAGTTCGGTCATGCCTATCTCGGCGGAATTGGGCTGGAGCTTTCCAAAGCCCTCGGCAAAACCCTGGCACCGGACCTCGGACGCAAGGCAAACGACCTCACCCGCCACGTCGTCCTGAGCCACCTCCAGCGCGGCGGAACCCCCTGCGCCTTCGACCGTATTCTCGGTACCCGCTTCGGCGCGGCGGCGGTTGACCTGATCGCCGCGAAGAAGTTCGGCTACATGGTCGCCCTTCAGGGACACAACATCGTCCCCGTGGAGATCACCGATGCTGTCAGCGTTACCAAGGTGGTCGATCAGAAGTTCCTCGACCTGGCAAGCAACTTCTACTATTGAGCAACCAGCCAAAGGGCGGACACACAGGTCCGCCCCTACAAACGTATTCTAAACAAACACGAGGT
>JAIOSI010000058.1 GCA_021107695.1 bacterium | reverse complement strand
TCCAGACACGAGAGCGAGTCGCCACTCCACAGAGCCGACCGAGGAAGTTCAGTGCCGTGCGTTCTACCAGCAAGAGCGCGTGAGCCAGCCCGCCGACGGCGATGATTGTCTCCCCCGCTTTCACCCATTCACCATCGCGATAGCTAACCTCAAAGCGGATTTGGGGATCAAAGCGACGGAAGAGAAACTGAACGATACTCAATCCCGCCAGACAGAGGTCCTGTCGGGCAACTATCCGCGCGCTGGCCTTTACCGATGAAGGAACCGTGGCGAGGGTCGTGTAGTCAGAGCCGACTCGATCTTCGTCAAGGGCGGTATCAATCAGCCGGAGAATCTGTGGTGTCAGGGTTAGCTTCATCTGGTAAGAGCCTCAGTTGTTCCCAGCATGAGAAAATTTGCACAAAAGTTCATCAACAAAACCAGCGAAGGTTAGCGTAAACCTCACCAGCCACTATATCAATGCTTTCGCCACTTCGTCAAGCATTCTCATGAAGGCTACATGTCCCCAGAAAACTTGGCAAAAGACAACGGGGACTGCTATACTGTTGGTGAGTGGTTTTCTTTGGCAATCCATTAAACTAAAAAGGAGAACATGATGAGATATCGCTTGATTGTACTGTTGCTTTTTACTTTCACGGTTCTGGTAACGCCGTTGATGGCACTGGAGCCTCCACTGGGCAAGGTGCTTGACCTTACCGGACGGGTTACGGTTACCCGGGCTGGAGAGACAAGTAACCTCTCCACCGGTGATCAGATATTTACCGGAGACCTGATCGAGGTTACCCGGAACTCCACGGCGAAGATCGAGTTTGGACAGGGTCATCAGCTCAAGCTCGCCGCCGGGACACAGATCCGCATCTCTCCCAGCATGAGCAGCTTCAACATTGACTGTTACTGGGGACGGATGCTCGCCGGGATTGTTGCCGACCGCGATGACTCCGGGATTCGGGTAACCACTCCCACCGCCACCGGAGCGGTACGCGGAACGGTCTTTGCCACCACGGTGGCGGAAGACGGCGCGACAACCTATCAGCTTCTCGAAGGTTCACTCGCCGCCACTGGTGCCGATGAAGGCGAAGAGCTGCTCCTCACCGAGGAGACCAAGGTTACTCTGGATGCCGACGGCAATCCCTCGGATATCGAACCACTTACCAAAGAGGAGATTACCGAGCTGACTACCTGGGCTGGCGGAATGTTGGCGTTGGCTGGTGTTGCGGTTGGGATAAGCGTTGGAGCCGAAGTGGCTGCCACTGGTGCCCTGACCACCATCACCACGGGAACCGGAGCCACGGCTGGAGCCGGTGCGGCGACCTTCCCCTGGGTGATTATCGGAACGGTAGCCGGAGTAGCCGCCACCGCAGCCGTAGTTTACTACTTCGTCGAAGATGATCCTGTAGATGGTGATTCTTTCATCCACATAGAAATTGACTGGTAACCCAGGAAGGAGAACACTATGAAACGTTTTTCACTATTACTGATAGTCGTCCTGGGTTGTCTCTTGCTGACCGCCTGCGACCTCACCGGCATGAACGGCGAGCCGGGACACCTGGTGATTCACCTCTCTCAGGGACCGCTGGCGGACTTCAGTGCTATTGATCGTGTGGTGGTACGGGTAACCGCTCCGGACATCGAGAACGATATTACTGTTGAGCTGGTCGTCGATGGCGACAGTGCTTCCGGCACGGTTACATGTCCCTCTGGCTCTGAACGCCTGGTAGAGGTGGATATTCACGCCGACGGTGTGATTGCCTGGACAGCAGCGGGAACGGTTGACCTCTCTCCGGGAGAAACGAAAAACCTGAGTTTAACTGCCGAGAACGTAATCGGCAGCATCCTCACCCCATTGGGGCGGATTGGCTCCTACGGCGACTACGACTACAAGTTCCACACGCCCAGTGATGTTACCACGCACCCGGACAGTGGCAACGTCTATGTGGTTGATCCGGAGCAGCAGACGCTGAAGTGCTTTGAGCCTGAGGGCAATCTTGTGTTCATCCAGCGTTTCGCTGACGTTCCCGGCGGCGATGATGATGATGATGATGGCGTTGACTACACTCCCACCAGCGTTCTCTACCTTCCCGCTACCGATGTCATCCTGGTTGCCGATGGTGAAGAGGGACGGATAGACTCCTTCAATCCAGATACTGGTGCTTACATTGGCGAGTGGACGACCACTCCGCTGGACGAGCCGCGTGATATGGCGTACTGGGAAACACCGGGAAAGCTGCTGGTCATAGAGGGCGAAGGAAGCCGCCTGCTTATCTTCGAGCCAGACGGTACGCTGCTCACTGATATGTTCCTGATCGATGACAACTACGAACCTCTGGAAGAGCCAGTTGGTTTGGCATTAACATACGATGACTCTACCAGCTTTACCGTAGTTGTCACCGATGTCGAAGCAGAAGACCTGATCTTCTACGGCTATGCCGATGGCAATGGTATTACCTGGGGGGGAACTCTGGGTGATGCTGATCTGGAGCAGCCGCTGGGTGTAACCGTGATCAATGGCTATTTGTTTGTTTGCGATGGTACCCTGCAACAGGTGATGATATATAACGCTGACGGGACGCGGGTAGATCGCTACGGTACAGCGGGGAACCGCCTGGGAACCTTCACCCTCCCGGCGGGGAACTGTTACGATCCGGTCAACGAGATTCTCTGGATAGCCGATTCCGGCAACTTCCGCCTACAGAAGTTCTCGGTGAGCCTGCCTGCTAAGTAGTACCTGCATCAGTAAAATAGAAAACGAGGTGGCAGCTGCCACCTCGTTTCAATATCCGGTTGTTTTGATGAACGGATCCTATCTTGACCTCTGCTTTTGCAGTACTGCTGGTTCCTTAATGTAGAGGAGCTTTATCTTCATGGGATCGTCAAACTCACCGCACTCAAAGCGTGAGGCTGCCAGTTCTCCCAGGGCTATCGGCGAGACCCAGTTGTATCCGGAGATTACCCGTCCGGGCAGCTTTTCCGACGATAGCTCTTCGCCAGCCAGATAGACATCGGCTGGAAGCTGGCGGGTAAGCTGATCGGTCGGAAGCATCACCGCTTCTTCTATTTTTATATCACCTCGAAAACGCTGGGCGTAGAGCAATCCGCGCCCGGCGTTTAGCGTAGCGCAGACCACCCCGTCCGACGCGGTCCCGCCCCGGGCAGCCTGAGCAATCGCGGGCAGGCTGGGGATCGCCAGCAGCTTTACGCCTACGGACTCCACCAATCCCAACGCCGTTGCCAGTCCTACCCGTAGTCCGGTAAAGGAGCCGGGACCGAGGCTGATTGCCACCGCCGCGACATCTTTAAGGGACTTGCCAGTCTCAGTCAGGCATTCTTCGGTAAGCGGAAGCAGGGTCGCGCCGCTGGTCTGGGAAGCCGAAATTTCTCTGGTTGCCAGGAGGTTACTACCGTCAAAGAGGGCTACGCCACCGCGAGGGGTTGCCGAGGCAAGGCTGATTATGAGTCCCATTTTACCAATAACCTTTCGATGAGTTCCCGGTAACGACCTGAACTGCCGGTCAGGCGGAGCCGCCGC
>JAIOSI010000007.1 GCA_021107695.1 bacterium | reverse complement strand
CTAACTACTGGGATGTTAACGAACTCCGTGAGCCACCGACTCTGGCTGGCGCGGCGAACCTCTGGTTTGAGCATCACGATTGGCCTACCGAACGCGATGAATACGCCACTGACTTCCGCTCCGGTATCGGCGATGGCGCAAGCTGGGAGTTCATCATCCAGCCATTGGGAAACGAGACAGAGGCTCTGCTAAGTTGGAGCTGGATCGAGGAACTGCCGTCCCGCTACGATATTATTCTGATCGATCACGCTCTCGGTCGGACGGTTAACCTCCTTGCTGACAACGACTACGAAATCGCCTTGCTACCAGGCGAGGTCAACCGCCGCCTGGAGATACTGGTCGGGACTGATGAGTGGCTCGAAGGTGCAGATCCAGAGCCAGCACGCAAGACCGTTCTGGAACAGAGCTACCCGAACCCGGCTCGTGAGCAGCTGACCATCGAGTTTGACCTGGCACACAACGGTCCGGTGGAGTTAAAGGTCTATGACCTGGCGGGACGACTGATTACAACACTCCTCGACGGGCAGGTCGCCGCCGGAAGCCGCGCCATCAGCTGGGATCTGCGCGAGCAGTCGGGCAGAGATGCCACCTCCGGCGTTTACCTCTACATGCTGCGCACCAATGAAGGAACCCTGACCCGCCGCCTGGTGATTAGCCGTTAAATCATGGCTCAATAGATGCAAAATGGAAGGTCGCTTCGGCGACCTTTTTTTTCTACCGGAACTAGTTGATGTATCCCCTTGACACTCTTGCCCTAACCCAATAGAATGGAGTGCATTAGCTGGTCTGTTTCTCATTTCAAAAGTCAAAGGTAAGCCTGCTATGCGCGGAAATAAGTTCACGCTGATTATCAACAGAGACAACGTTATCGGTACGTTCTATCGTGATATCAATCGGCGTGGTATCAGGCGGGGGTTCTTGCTTACGATGCTGGTCTTCATCGGAGCCATCGTTCTGCTCTTCCTTTACTCAGACAATGTGCGAAAACGCTTTGAAATTTACTCCCTCGAAATCTCGAATGAACAGCAGCAGAGCCAGCTTACCGAGACCCAGGAGAGAATCGGCGAGCTTAATCAAAAACTGACCGATATTAGCAGCACAAACGACTTTGTCCGCCTTGCTCACGCCCTTCCCACCATTCCCGAAGCCGAACGGCTCGGTGGCATCGGCGGAGTCGAGCTTGGTCAGGCGATGAGTGGTTTCCCCACCGTTGACTACTCCGCCCTCGACGAAACGACCCAGCGGTACTACGAACGCGCCCTGCGCCTTGAAGGCTCGATCAGTCTGGAGAGCTCCCTTCTCGTAGAGACCATTGAACGTACCCGCCGCGAGCGGGACATCCGCTCTCATACTCCCAGCATCAAACCCGTTGTCGGGCATATCGTCAGCTATATGGGCAATCGTATCCACCCGATCACCGGGCTGATCCACTTCCACCGTGGAGTAGATATCGTTGCTGCCTGGGGTACCCCTATCTTCGCTCCTGCCGATGGTGTGGTCAGCTTCGCCGGCACCCGGGGTGGTTATGGAACCACCTGCTTCATCGACCACGGCTATGGAATCCAGACCCGCTACGGGCATACTTCCAAGCTCCATGTAAAGGTAGGAGATGTCGTTGAACGTGGGCAGATAATCGCCGACATCGGCACCACCGGTATGTCCACCGGTCCGCACCTGCACTTCGAGGTGATAATCGAGGGCAGCGTAACCGACCCCATGGCGTACATCACCCCAGATTATGAGTTTGATTGATGCAGCCTAAAGCTGCACTTAACCTACTGATTCGTAAACAAATTAACGCTTTATACAACTTAACAGAGGATTAATCATGGATTTTGCAGACAGGATCGAACAACTATCTACGACCGTTAAAAAGAACATTCAGTACATTGACACAGAAGAGGCAACTAAACACTCTCTTATTATGCCTTTTATTGAAGTGTTGGGTTACGATGTTCGCAATCCAACGGAAGTTGTACCAGAGTATACTGCTGATGTTGGCTCTCGGAAGGGCGATAAAGTTGATTATGCAATCCTCAAGGATGGTATTCCTATCATCCTCATCGAGTGTAAAATATGTAGTGCAGATCTCAATGAAGAACATGCGAAGCAACTCAAGCAGTACTTTCAAAATACCGATGCCCTCATAGGCATCTTGACAAATGGTCTTGAGTATCGTTTTTACGCTGGTCTTGATAAAGAAAACGTGATGGATGAACGACCATTCTTTGTCTTTGATATTAAAAAACCCCACAAGATTAGTGAACTTAAAGCTCAATTTACAAAAGAAAACTTTGATGCTGACGAAGTTGTCTCGAACGCCAGTGAATTAAAGTACTTACGAGAGCTAAAAGCGTTCTTAACGGTACAGTTTGATTCAGCGAACGATGACTTTATTAAATACCTAGGCAAACAGGTGTATGAGGGTTCTATGACCAAGAAGGTTGTAGAACAGTTTACTGGAATTGTGAGAAGAGCTCTTCAAGAATTTCTAAACGAGAAAGTAAAAGATGTCTTCGATAAAGCCAGTAGTCGCCTTGAGGATACTACGGAAACAGAACAACCTGAAGAAGCACCAGAGGAAGAGGACGATGGTATTGTAACCACCGAAGAAGAGATTCAGGGACACCTGATCATCCGGGCAATCCTGGCGGGTACTGTAGGCACAGAGCGTGTAACAATGCGGGATCACAAGAGCTATTGCTCAATCCTATTCGATAACAACAGAAACAAGCATCTTTGTCGTTTTTACTTCGATGGTCGGCAAAAGTACCTTCAAGTATTTGATGATGAAGAAAACTTCAACAAGCACCCGATTGAAGGATTAGCTGACCTTTACGGTTTTAGTAATCAACTAATCGAGACGGTTAAGCGATATCTACCGGAAGAGTAGCAGCAAACACCAGTCTTGCAAATAAGAGCAGCCGCTGGGCTGCTCTTTTCCATTGTCCTGCGAATGCCCAACTGCTACAATCATTGACGGCTTATCAGGGAGGTTGCCATGCGATCTAAGCTCATATTCCGAAGTTTTGAAGAGCAGGACTGGGGTGACTTAGTTCGCTTTTACGAGGAGTTCTACAAACCGGGTTATATCTTTACCAGGCGAGAGTTCTTTGACTGGAACTTTGCAAAACCGCCCAGGATTGTTGACGGAGCCGGACAGCATTTGATTCTTGATGGCAAAAAGGTAATCGCTATTCTCGGCGGCTATCCGTGGCCGTTGCAAATTAATGGGCAATGGGAGCCAGGAATATCGATGCTCAATCTCTACCTGGATTCAGCTTATAGAGGACAGCGACTTGGTCATAGGCTGGTGGAAAACTATCTGAAGCTAAAAAACTACGTTATGGGTCCTGGGGTTAATCCACGTACCTTTTCCATGTACGAAAGGCTGGGAAAGCTAACAAAATGGACGATGAGACGTTTTACTCGTCCGCTGAGTTCTACAGTAGCCACCCTGATGAAATTGAATCCACGCTACCAGGAGTTTACTAAAGAGGGCAAGGAGCAAGCCCTCCAGAACTTAAAAGAACACGAAATCATCGAAGTACCAAACTCCAAGCTTGTATTCCGAAGAGTGGAGCGTTTTGACAATAATTGGGATGCTGCATGGGATAGAATCAGGGAACATTATGGCTATACCACCTGGCGGAGTACGCAGCATCTGAACTGGCGGTACATTGACTACCCCTATCCTCTCTACGAGTGCTTTTACGCATGGAGCGACAAGCAGATCGTTGGTCTTGTTGTGTTTCGCAATGAAACATCGGAGTACGGTCATCTCGTCCGGTTGGTTGACTACGTAACCCTTCCTGAGTATCACGAGGATGTTTTAAGCTACACCATTGAGTATTCCAGGAAAAAAGAGGCGATCCTGATCGATTATTTTGCTGGTGGACGACTCGAAGAAGAAATTCTCGAACAAGTTGGTTTCTACGAACCGATAAATCAGTCTGGAGCAACTATGCTGCCAATGGATTTCAATCCATTGCGCTACCGGGATAGTATGCAGATGTTTGCTCTGTTTCGCGACGAAAATGATCCCAAAATGAAAGAGGTTGTTGAAGGCAACTTTTACTTTGTAAAGGGCGATGGCGATCAAGACAGAGCCAACTAAACGAGGGAACCAGATATGCTGACAATCGTAATGTACCATTATATCCGTAACCTGAAGAACAGCTCCTATCCCCGAATTAAGGGATTACAGCTTGAGGATTTTGATGGACAACTCGATTACCTCCAGCGGCATTACTGCTTTGTTGAGCTTGAACAGGTCATTGCTGCCTCAAGAAATAGAGTGGAATTGCCACCAAACGCCTGTCTGTTAACCTTCGATGACGGATTCTCCGATCACTATGAATATGTTTTCCCCCGACTGAAAGAACGTGGCATCAAAGGGGCTTTTTATCCCCCGGTGAAGCCAGTGCTTGAAAACACTGTCCTTGATGTGCATAAGATTCACTTTATTCTTGCATCTGCCGAGAATCCCGGTGGATTAATCAAAGATATTTTTGAACTACTAACACCACATCGACAAGAGATAGACCTACCCAACGATGATGAATTGTATCGACTTAACGCTGGGAAATCGCGCTTTGATCCTCCGGAAATAATCTTTGTCAAACGAATTCTCCAGGTTGGACTGCCAGAATGGCTGCGTAATACCTTGGTTGCCGAACTGTTTAATCGCCACGTCGATAGAGATGAGAATGAATTCGCCCGTGAGCTTTATCTTAGCTCAGAACAACTGAAAGAGATGGTAAGAGCCGGAATGGCGATCGGGGTTCACGGTTACAGCCATCGCTGGTTCAATAGCCTGACCGTAGAGGAGCAAACCACCGAGCTTGACCTGTCGCTATCATTTTTGAATGACCTCTACGGCAAGCGACCAGAAGACTGGACGGTCTGCTATCCCTATGGTGGCTACAACGAGGATACGCTGAGGTTATTGGAAGAGAGGAACTGTGCCCTGGGTCTTACCGCTCGCGTGGCATTGGTAGAGAACTACTCCACGCCCTTGCTGCTACCACGCCTGGACACAAACGACCTACCAAAGAATGGTGCAGCCAGAGCTAACGAGTGGACTCTGCGATTACGTTAGAAAACGACTGCCACTAGAAGATTAAGTTTCCCCGAAAAACTTCACGGAGGTTTCCATGCGTTCCAGACCCATCATCCTGCTGCTAGTTCTGTTCAGCTTTTCGGCATCACTTGCCTTTACCGCCTTCCGAGTGGAGTCCATGGAGCGGATGGAGCATCCCGATAGCGGTGCAGAAGGTGTTTTCTCCACCTACGCGCCGTACATCATCCGCAACGATGAGATAGGACTGGGGCTGTCTCTGGAGCCGGGCTTCCCGCTGTGGCCATTACCTCAGGAAGAGGGAAACTTTGGCGAGTACACCGCCGGGATGTCTTTTGGTCTCGACGGGCGGATTCTCTATCCGCTGGTAAATAAAACCGAGAACCGCTATCTCCTCAGCATCGATGAGCCAGAGCTGGTCTGGGTTGATCACCGCTTTCACATCTTCAACCTCTACACCTATCTGGTCGGCGATATCGGCTTCTCCACCAGCTCCCTTACCTATGAGGAGAGCAACGCCAATCGTCAGAACACGATGACCGCCCTCTACGCCCTCGGTGGGCTGCGATTCTTCTATCAGATGGAGGACTCCTGGTGTCCCTACGGTGAGATTCTCCTCGGCGTTGATATGGTCAGCTTCACCGATGAGTCCGCAAATGAAGGCACCCGCAGGCTTTCCGGTGCCGGATTTGCAATCTCCATCTCCGGCGGCATTGAGTACATGCTGGACGATGCACTGGCTCTCGACGGGGGAATCACCCTCTATCGCGGCGACTTCATCAATCAGCTCTCCAACGACGATGGCGACGACGTAGATGTCCTGGGACGGGTCTTTACCGCCTCGCAGCTCACCCTGCACCTGGGAGTCAACTACTATCTGTAAGCGATGATACTATCCGCTTAACAAAAGACCAGGGGATCAGCCCTGGTCTTTTTTCTTACGCACTGGTGATGCAAGAGCTGCTACCTGCTTATCACCACTCGTTTTGTCAGCGTCTGTCCATCGGTCTCCAGTCGAAGCAGATAGACTCCGGAGGGAAGCTCGGCGACTGTCCACTCAATTGCATGCCGCCCAGCAACATAGCTTTCGCTGGTCAGGGTAGCAACCCGTCGTCCGGCGAGG
>JAIOSI010000249.1 GCA_021107695.1 bacterium | reverse complement strand
TTTGTCTTGTTCAGGGACAGTGGGCTTCAATCCATGTGTTGAATTTACGTCAAATTTACTCTGAATTTGCAACGTAACCTTTATTTTCAAAAAAGGTCATCCTCACGAACCAATAAATCCACTCTATTTTACAGATTTCTTTTTGTGCTCAATTATCCCAAGGCTCTTACTGTCAACCAAATCAGTTCTGTTTGAGCGTTGGTACTGATTGCGAAGCGGGCAAGATTCAATTACTACAAAATCAGGCTTAAATGCTGTTAATCCAAGATGTTTAGCTCTGAACCCGAACATAGATGATATAGGTTACATAACACTGTGGTAATAAGGCAATGCAAACATCATCCGCACCTCTGCTGACTGTTGTACTGTAAATCATTATCAGGCTAAAGGGAAGTGAGAATAGGTATTAATAGCACAGGCGGAGCCGTTAAGCTCCGCCATCATTGTCAAAATAATGGGTTAGTCACTCAGGATGAACCAATTAAGATTGTTGTAACACACTCATCGCGTTGGTCTTGACGTTGCAGGGGAGGGATTTTAGTCGATGAAACCCTGATCCTCCCGCGAGATGAAGGTCGTCCATCTTCTGCGAAAGATGACCCCTCCTCAACAATCGTAATTACAGTAAGTTGCGGCAATCAAGGGGACTACGAAAAATGACCATTGGGAAGCGTAGCCCCCTCTCCTTGCTGAAAAGAGGGGCAAAGAATGCAGAGCTTTGCGAGGTTCTCCTCTGCCAACAGGTGATTATTCCATTTTTATTATTAAAAGGTCTCCCCGCCCATCTCTTCCGGGGCGATGGTCCCCGACGGATTAGCGAGTTTCCAGTCTGTCAGGTCAGAATTGGACTCAAAGCCCTCACCGTGAATAATCGTTCCGTCTTTTTCATAGCTCACCGGCTCATCGGTGAAGAGCTTCTCCGCGCGAGCGTCCCAGCTAAGAATTTCCGTCCGCAGAATCGCCCCCTCATCGGAGGTTACCACCACGTCGCCCCGTGCCTCCATATCGTTGGAGAGCATGTTCACCGTGCCTTCGTCGGCGGTAAGAATCGCCGTATGCCGCTCCTCCTGATAGAAGTCCACCACGGGATTACTGGCAATGGTCAGATGCTCGTTGTCCCAGACCTTTGCCAGCTCGGCAACCAGCTCCCAGACCAGCTCGCCGTCGCTGGTTTGGCGCAGAGTGAAGCTGCTGATCTGTTGATCCGGGGCATTCTCGGCAGGCTGGAAGTCAACGGGACGCTCCTCCTCACAGGCGGTGAGGAGAAGGCTGACAAGTAGCAAAAACAGGAGGGATAGACGCATAGTTTTAGATTGAAGGGGATATTTTTTCATAAATACCTTCGATTCGATCGTTCGGCTTGGTTAACAATCGCCGCCGCTCTATAACAACGGGTATCTGTTATAGTTACAGAAATACTGGTAGCTTAGCGGCAGCCTCCCGAATGGGCGAAAAGTCAAATCCATCGAATTTATACAAAAGTCTCCTGGGGATAGGGTTCACTAGCCCTTACGCTGCAACCGGGAGAACAGTTGCGCCCAGCGTCGGGCGAGCATACCACGCTCGAAGCGTTGAATCCGCTCCGTTGTAATTAAGGTGTCGGGAGCTTTAAGCAGCTTGCGCAATGCAGCGGCAATCTCCTGGTATGAATCCGGATCGGCGATGACTCCAACGCCAAGCTCCCGCAGCAGGTCAGCCGCGTCTCCCGGTGGACAGCAGGCGAGGATCTGCTTCCCCAGGCGCAGGTACTCGAAGAGCTTACCGGTGAGGATGGTCTCCGATCCGAGCTGCCTGCCGATGACCAGCAGCAGAATCTGGCACCGGTTCAGCGTCGCCAGAGCCTGATGATGAGACAAGTTCCCCCGGCGGGTAATCAGATGGGGATGCTCTTCGGCGAAGCGGTTCAGTGTGGTTTCGTTCTCCTGACTGGAGGATCCGATCTCTACAAAGTGAAGCTTCGCGCGGGGATGTTCTCTACCCACCTGCTCAAGGGCGGTCAGGAAAGCGTCGGGCTTTCGTGGACCGTAGAAGGTTCCGGCGTGACCGATGGTTACTGTTCCGGGGTCAGCCTGCTCCACTGATAGCTCGGCAAAGTCGGTCTCGTCGTAACCGTTGGTGATGACGCTGAACCTGTCCGCTGCCGTGGGATAGGTTCGCCGATAGTTCTCCGCCATTGTCGGAGTGGCAAAGACCACCGCGTCGGCGGATTCAACCACCTGTCGCTCCAGTCGCCGGTTCCACCAGCGATGAGGGGGCGTTAGCGGATTAAAGAACGGTCCCGTCGTCCAGCTATCCCGAAAGTCCGCCACCCAGGGCAAGCCAAGCTGACGACTGAGGGCTAGACCAATCAGATGGCTGCTTGCTGGGGGCGAGGTCGTCCAGACTACGGAGTATCGATTCTGTCGAGCCAGGGTCAGGGCGCGTCTTTGGGCAGCCTTTGACCAGCGGAGTTGAATATCGGGCAGCTCGCCGAGACGGGGCAGCTGTACTCGAAGTTTTTCCTTCCATCCGGGTGCTTGTCTATTGACCGACGGTGAAGACGTTGAGTCAACAGGTGCTTTCTTCAAATTGAGGAGCTTTGCCGCACTGGGCAGGCGATGAGCAGGAACCCGATGTACCGGGCAGTTGACCTCGGTAAGAGCGGCTTCATCCCGCTGGTGAAAGACAGGGTCGTCCACCGACAGTACCTCCACTTCCCAGCCGCTTGAGGGCAGGTACTTTGCCAGCTTCAGCGCGCGCAGCATCCCCCCACCTCCTATTGGAGGAAAGTGGTAGGAGATGAGCAGGACTCTGTTGTCAGAAAGCATTGTCTATTCTGTCCACGTAGCCAGAACATCTGCCAGTTGTTTTGCCCGGGTTGGGGCAGCGAAGTAGTTTCGTGCGGCTTCGGAGATTGGCTGAGCGAGCCTACCCAGCCCTGCCAGGGCATCTTTCAAGACGGCATAAACCCCGGCTTCGTCGTCGTTGGCAAAGGCGGCACCGATGTCAAAGTACCCTAACGCCCGTCGGGGAGCCTCGCTGGATGCCACCAGCAGGATCGGTCGCCCGGCTCCCACGTAGTCCGAGGTTCGTCCGGGCAAGCCGTGAGGGTTGTCGTCGGCAACGGTGAGCAGCAGCACATCGGCCTCTCGCTGCTGGCGCAGACTCTCTAAATATGGAACCTGCCCGGTGGCTTCGGCAATCTCCGCCGCGCCGTTTTTCTTCGCTACCTCAAGGAAGGGCTGACCGATGCTGGAGCCAACATGACGAAAGATGATCTTCTTGTCAGGATGCTCTCGGTTCAGTCGAGCCAGCACCCGACAAACCGCCGGGAGTCCCTCGTCGTCGCGGTGTGTCCCGACCATCGAGATCAGGAAGCGTCCGGGAACCCGGGACTGCTTGCCAATCGTCGCGTCTTTCTCCGGGTCAAAGGTCAGCGGCGCGGTTAGCACTTTGTCAGCCTGAGCCGGATAGCGTTGACGCAGGTCGTCTGCCTCAATCGGTGAGGCGCAGAGCAGGGCGCGGGCATTCTTTACAGCACGGCGTTCCCCCCGTTTGGCAACGGGGCGAGAGAGCAGACCTGTCGTCTTTGCCACCCAGCCATCGACCCAGCGATCCGCCATGAACGCCACCCAGGGCAGGTGGAGGGAGGTTGCCAGCCGCTCCGCCATCCGCAGATGGCTAAACGGCGGGGCAATCACCAGCAGGGCATCGTAGCGTCCACCACGTCCCAGCTTTCTTCCCAATTGGTAGAAGAAGGGTACGCTGAGAATCTTGGGATCGGGAATCAACAGACCATGCTGGAGTTTGGAGAGCAGTCCGCCGTGGCGCAATCCACCGGAACCTAGGGAAGCCTTTGCCCTGCCCCCGCTAAGAAGGTGGAGCAGCCGAGCAGGATCGAGCGAGCCTGCCCGACTAACCGGAGCGAAACGAGCGTAGTCCCGTTCCAGAGCCTTGTCGTAGGCGTAATAGCTGACCGGCTTTACGGTAAGGGTCTCCGGCTGCCAGCCGAAGCGATGCAGGTACTTGACGTAGGGAAGCGGCTCCTTGACTCCACTCATACCGAGGGGCGGGTAGTAATAGGCAATGATCAATAAACGCTTCATATAGGTCCGGGTTGCCACGACTCGTCGACAAACTCTTCCCCCGCTACGAGAGCCAGCAGACGTTTTTCGATGAGAGCCAGGTTGTTTTCACGGGAGCCGAGGGTCAGGGCTAGTTCTCGGTTAAGCTGTTGAGCCACCGTTCGCCTGGCGGGATTCTCCAGCACCTCGATCAGTTGTTTTGCCAGGATCTCGTGATCGCCAACGGGGAAGAGCGAGCCTTGATGCGGCTTGGTGAGAATCTCTCGGTTGGCGATGATGTCGCTGACCACCGGGTAAGCTCCGCTGCTCATGGTTTCCAGCAGGGAGATAGACATCCCGTCCACCTCGGAGCAGGAAACGTACACCGCCGCCCGGCGCAGGTAACTGGCGGTCTCGGCCTGACTCAGCCGTCCGATGAACTCGCAGTTGTCGGCAACTCTCAGCTCGACGGCTAGCTCGATCATCACCGGGCGTAGCGGACCATCGTTAGCCAGAATCAGCTTCACACCGGGAAAGCGGTTGACCACGGCGGGCAGGGCGCGAATCACCGTATCCACATGGAGGATGTCCTTGAACTCCCGACTGGTGAAGAGGAGCAGCGGCTCACGCTCGGCTTCGCTCCCCAGTGGAAAGCGAACCGGATCGATCCCCACGTAGGTTGCCGCTACCCGTCGTTGGTCGGCTCCAAAGCGAATCGCGTCGTCAATCAGGTGTCGTCCGCAGACCAGGGTTAGCTCGGCTCGACGGAATATCTTTCGCATCCGCCAGCGGTCGTAGGCGTGGCGGTCGGCAACGTAGGGAAGCTCCGGACTCCACGCCACGACGACGAGGGGATGGTGATTCGCCAGCGCACCGAGGAGACCGTGGCTGGTCAGATACTGCCCCAGCACTACATCGGGATTAATCTTTTTGAGCAGCCGCCTTGCCTTACCCACGGCTCGGAAAACCTTGAGCTGGCTTATCCCATCACTCTTCGAGAGGGAATACTGACGCTGGCAGATCTGTTCACCGTGCTGGATACTGAGCAGATGAACCTCATGCCCCCGCTCAGTAAAGAACTCCACCCAGCGGGTGGTGTGCAGGTTCACGGCACTGGAGAGGAGGGCGATTCGCAAGACTAACTCCGTCGGACGTCATTCCAGTGCGAGATTGTAACACGATAGCGGCTGCCCTGCTGGTTCTGCAATTTCGGACGACTTACCTCTAACGACTCCTGCAAAAACAGGAGACCTTTTTACAGAGCTTTCCTATTCGTTGTAAACGAAGTTGTCCAGCAGCTCTTCAAACCACGGAACCATTACAGCGGGGAGATTCACAATAAAGTCGATGTTACATTTCTACCCCTATGGGGCGTAATCGGTCATGAGTAAAGCAAACCCTTCAGATGTTGGAGTCTGCTATCTCCCTGTTATCATCTATCTTATCAGCTATCTATAAAACTGGCACAGTTATTGCGCTACTTATTGGCGAGACCAATTCCCCCAAGCAGCCATGAAGCTAAAATCTATCATCGTTGTCGTTTTCCTCGGCGTTCTCTCTTTGACGGTTGCCCTCTTCGCCTTCAACGGAAACTCTGCTCAGGCCGCCACCAGCAACGGTTCCCAGCAGATCATTACTATTGCCGCCAGCGAGGAATCGGAACTTGTGCTTGCATCTAATGATCACCTCTGGGTGATCGAGGGAACGCTGCCGGAGAATCTTTTCATCAGCTGTGAGGTAATTTACCCCAACGGGCAGGCAAAGCACTACGCCCCCGATGGTCTCTTTCAAATGAACGATACCACTCACTTCCGTTTTTCCATCTTCCCCGAAGCCGACGACTGGGGTGCCGAGCTGAGGCTAGTCCTCTCTCAACTGGCAAACCCCACCGGCGAACAGGTCAACCGCAAGACTCTCTATGAGACGGTCGCCCCTCAGCAACCAGCGGAAAGACCAACCACCGGCCTCGTTTGGCTAGGGGAAGAACTACCGGGCTGCGAGATCTGGCAATGGCAGGTAACGCTGTAACCTCCATGTGTTCCCTAACCCCGCATCCCTAAAACCCCCGCCCCCCACGGGGGTTTTCCCTTTGGAATGACCACCCGGCTGTGAACCGGACTCTCCGGGTGGCAGGGATGAGTGTATGTCCCGCAGCGTCGATGGCAGGCTGCCTGCTAAGTTTGTAATCTACTGAAATGCTGTAAGTTATCGCCCGGCGACAATCGCGAAACTCAGTGAACCCTCTGGAATACAGCAAGTGTACTAGCTCAAGGGTTTCTCAAGGTCGGTTAAGCAAAAACCCCTTTACAATCCTGCCGATCAATGCTACCCTACCGCTCCCTCGTTCGGAACCCCGCATCACAAACACCCTTGCCAAACCCCAGCCGCTTTGGTAAACTTTCCAAACGGTCGTATGTAACGTGGGCCTATAGCTCAGCTGGTTAGAGCGCACGCCTGATAAGCGTGAGGTCACTGGTTCAATTCCAGTTAGGCCCACCACCCACAGGGGCTCCTTAAACTACCGGGGCTGGTTATAACGCCAGACTTGTGAGACTGTCTCCAAGATTCGGGGACTCCTTAAACTACCGGGGCTGGTTAACATCGTCGGGATTGCCTAACACTATTGCCCGTGGTAGTTGGATTGCCCCACCTGCTATTCCAGTTATTATCCTATAGCGTTATACCAGACTGTTACACCAGCCTGCTGAAGTACCAACGATGGAACGACGATTGGTGGAATACCGATAGACGAAACACCCAAGGAGGACGCCAGTGACAGATCAAGTAAGGAAGGCTCCGCCATACAAAACACTCTTGCTGGTTTCCCTGGCCCTCGCTGCGGTAACCATCGTTATGACGGTGCTGACCAGCGGCGACATCTCGTGGCTGGCTCTGGCGATGCTCTTCGTTCTCTTCAGCTTCATCATGTTCACGAAGCTGCCAAAGAAGAGCGGAGTGCTTTCAAGGCCTCTCTACATCGTCTTCACCACCGTCGGTGTTCTGGCTCTGATCGCCGTCCTTGGTCTTTTGATGCCAGAGAGTTTCATCTACACCGCCTTCTTCGTTGTCGGCTGCGTAGTGATCGGACTTCTCGTCCACCTGGTTTACAACCTGATGAGTAAAAGCCCGAAGATCAGCAGCTTCGGCGGCTGGATCATGGCAATCCTCATGGCTGGTGCCTTCATCGTAATCCTCTTCGGTGGCGACATCCTCTCTACCTCGGTCAATCTGGAAGTTCAGCGGAAGCTGGAGCCGAAGGTGATGACTGTCGAGGGTGGCAGTGCCGAAGTTGGCGCACTAAACCTAGAAGCGTTCCGCGATGCCGAGCTTGTCCTCAGCCCCGGCGATACCGAAGCTGGCGTTGACGATACCTCCGGTATCGAGGTCGGCTACGAGGTCATCATCGGCACGGTCAGCGACTCCGAGGGCAATATCTACCCCAGCCCGAACAGCGAAGTCGTTACCGTTACTTCGGTAGATTCCGCCGCCAAGCTCTTTACCTGGTCAGCGGACGAAGCCTTGGAGAACTACCATCTCACTGGTGAGTACATCGTCAAGTCCCGGACAAACGTCCTCGGCATCATCGGGCTTATCATCACCCTCCTGGTCATTGTAGCTGGTAAAATTAAGCTGCCCGAAGTCATCAAGAACGGCTTCGGCTGGCTCCTCGGCTTTGGCTGGCTGGCTGTCTTTGTTTACCTGGCGGTGAGTTTCCTGACTCAGGGAGGGTACTGGGCTATGGTGCTTGGCATAGCCGCACTCCTCGCTCCGGCGATTGCCGTCTTCATCTGGCTCCGTGACCGCGCCGCTGCCAAGAAGCTGATGGGTACGTAATCCTGACAGATTAACAGAACAACTATCGAGACCGCCCCAAGGGGCGGTCTTTTTATTGGAGATCACTTTGCTATGGACGATTTCTCTCCACTTGTGCCTTTGTCGTATCAGTTAGTCCAGTTTTGAGTGATTATCCACTCGCTTCTGTTCCAGCGTAACTTCCTTGCCTTTTCACCCGTACCCTGCTACACTTCTGGTTCCAGTGAAGAGAGTCTTTTCTACCTGTCAAGATCAACGGGGATAAACAGAACGCCCCTCAACAACCATAACCGAGGAACGACCAGCTCTCCGGTCTTTCTCATATCACAAGGCTGACTTGACTATGGCCGCGAAAAAAAAGGGCTGCCTTTATCTGGTCGGTACTCCAATCGGCAACCTGGACGATATCACCGCTCGGGCGATTGAGGTGCTGCGGATGGTGGATGTCATCGCCTGTGAAGATACCCGACGCACCCGCAAACTCCTTTCGCATTATAAGATAAGCAAAAAACGCCTGCTGCGTTGCGACCAGCATATCACCTACGCCGTCGGGCGAGAGCTGATTGACCTCTTTAATCAGGGACTCTCCATCGCCTTCGTCTCCGACTCCGGAATGCCGGCGATATCCGACCCCGGCAACGCCCTGGTGAGGCTCTGCGTGGATAATCACATCGACGTCAAGCCGATTCCCGGTGCCAACGCCGCCGTTTCCGCCCTGGCGATCTCCGGCTTTAGTTCCTCCAGCTTCATCTTCGAGGGCTTCCTGCCGCGGAAGCCCCAGGAGCGGCTGACCCGCCTTCAGCGATTGCGTAATCTGGAGATGCCCGTCGTCATCTACGCCAGCCCTCATCGGGTCAAGCGGATATTGAAGGACCTCGCCTCGGAGATGCCGGAGCGGGAGGTCGTCGTCGCCCGAGAGATGACCAAAATCAACGAAGAAACCCTGCGTGGCACCGCCGAAGAGATTGACCTTGAGCTGGACGAAGACCGCTCGCGCGGCGAGTTTGCAATTGTGGTGGATCGCGCCCCGGACAGCGAG
>JAIOSI010000277.1 GCA_021107695.1 bacterium | reverse complement strand
TCTACGACATGGCAGAGCTGCGACTAGGCGAGGAAGAGCTGATTGCCAACGGGCATGAAGCAACCCGGGTGCGACATCTCCTCGACCTGGTGAGGAAGAACGCCTTCAAGCACCGCCTGCCAGCGACACCGCCGAAAGGTGCATAAACGATATTAAAAAAACCAGCCCTAGACGGGGCTGGTTCTGTTTTTAGGGGATGTTCCGCTATTCACCCTCTTCACTCAGGCGCAGGGTGATTCCCCCCTTGCCGGAGAAAAGGTTGTAGAGCCAGGCGGTGAGCCAAAGCAGCGGAATAGAGAGACCGATGCTGAAGAGCAGACTGGTCAGGTTCAGGCTGCCGAGGAGCATCGCCAGCACTCCGGAGACCACATTCACCGCCAGATGACTGGGCAGCCAGTAGCCGATACTCCGCAAACTGATTTTGTTCAGCACCAGCCCGCCTTCGCTATCTTGAAGGCGGAAGCTCACGCCCTTGCCCTCTCCGGCAACGCCGTTATAGACCGCCGAGGCGAGGAGCAGCGAGAGGAGAATGAAGAGGGTGATGATCGGGGTTCCGATGAGCAGGACGATGAAAAATAGCTGGAGGATTCCGCCGAGCCAGTCGGCACCAAGCTCGCTGGCGGGCAGCGGCATGGTTACCGAGGTGATGACGACGGACATCACCAGGTAAGAGGCGAGGAAGACCGCAGCACCGACTAACAGTGGAACCAGAATCGAGACCAGGGAGCGGGTGCCGATTCCCGTTACGGTAAGCTCACCCTCGGCATTGGTGCTTTCGAGGAGCAGCTTCTCACGCTTGGCGGTGTAACGATTGTAGCTGTGAAAGAAGCTCATCCCACCGATAAAAACAGCGGCGACGGCACTTAGCCCAATCAGGACAAAGGTAATCGGCGGAATCGCCGCAACGGCGAGCATCTGCAGGCTGCTGTTAAATTGGTTGACATCGAGCAGGTAGTTGGCAAGGAGACTGACCGCCGTGGCAATCAGACTGGGGATAAAAAGGTAGAAGACGCTCGTCGGCTTGAGGTGGGTGATTTTCTGCATTGCTCTTTGATAGAACGGGGATTGATGTTTGTAGGGGCGTATTGCAATACGCCCCTACTCTCGTTAGCAAAATGGAAGATGAGTCCCTAATTCAGCTGGTCTAGTTCGTGATTTCGGAAAATACTCAAGCGACCAACGGGAGCGGTGAAGCGCGGAGAATAGCACTATCTGGCTCATAGGTTCAGCCGCGAGCTAGTGTCCAGCTTCAAGCTGGTCGCGTTCGTGGTTCCAGAGTACCCAGTCGCTCTGCTCCAGGTAGTCGTCCTTGGAGAAGGAACCGGAGCGGATGATCTCTCCGTCAGGGCCAACGACGATCTGGCGCATGCTGGTGATCAGGCGCAGCCGCCACTCCTCTTCGGTAACCTCGACCGGACCGGTAACTTCGCGGGGACCGGTAACCTCGTATTTACCCTCGGTGTCCTCGCCCTCCTTGGCAGCGGTCTCCCAGAAACCCGGACCGAGGCGAGCCATCATCGGATCCCACAGCTCTACCGCGCCTTCGTACACCCGCAGCATGGTGGTGCCATCGGCGGCGACGTTGATGCGATAGGTCGTTCCCCGGCAGGCGGTACCCATGATGTCCGAGGTAATGGCGAAGCTGTCGGAGTCGCCCAGTCCCTCCACCGATGCCCAGAGGTCGCCCTCTTCGACCTCGAAGAGGGTCTCGTTGAAGCCCTCACGGGTTTCTTCGTAGAGCTTGACAATGTCCACTGTGGTGCGTGGAGCCAGACGGATGATGCTTCGGGTGGAGAGGGTCAGCTCGGCGCGGGACTCAACGTGGGTGCGGACTTTGTATCCCTTGACGATGCTGCTGTTGAGGAGAGCGGGAGTCCAGTCCTCTTTCTCCTCCGGTCGCTTGACCACATCACCCTCGACGTAGGTAACGGTGGCAGACGAACCTGCCTCGTCAATCGCCTCTTCACCTTCCGCTGCATCGACATCATCGGGGTCGCCCAGGGCGTAGAGTACGCTTACTGAGAGGAGAATCGCGACAAGAACAAGTAATCTGAGTAGCTTGGACATCCTGGCTCCTTTTCAAGTCGTTTCCAAAGGTTAACGAAGTATAGACGAAAAAGCCCTCAATTTCCAGTCTGGAGAGGAGAAGCTGAGCGAGAAGCTACTGATAAGATAACGACACCAACTAACACGCTATTTATCAATCTGATAGCAGCGAGTATGCTGAATTGTTAATGACTCTCTCGGTCTTCGGGTTTACCAAAACTGTCCTGATCGAGGACTTCGACGCAACGTGGTGAGGTTACTTCCCCGGTGGCGAGAAGCTTTCTCCCACCTCCGCGCAGACTACACCCATGAGCAACTGGTTGTTATCTCCAACCATGCCGGTGGCGACATCTACGAGAACCCCTACACGCTATTCCGTAAGGGTGAACTCGGCGTTACTGGCTATCCCAACGTGTTTGTCGATGTCAAGTTTAAGTGCGCTGGTTCGTACGCAAACTGGCAGCAAAACTACAACTGGGCAGCCCGAGGATAAACACTCAGCTTGCTCAGGAAGCTCCCGCTGGTCTGGAGCTGTACTTCAACCGCAGTGGAAACACCGTAACCCTGGAGACAGTCGTAAACCTGACCGAGAGCATTACTGTTACCTACACCGTTTGGATGGTAGTGTATGAGGATACCGTAAGCTCTTACGAGTTCGTCGTGCGCGACGGCGATATGACCCCGGGTACGCTGAGCATCAGCAGTCCTTACGAAACCGAGACCTTCACCTGGGAATTCGACATCGACGGTGGCTGGGATGAGAACGACCTCTGGGCTGCCGCGTGGATCGAAAAAGATTCTCCCCGTGATGTAAAACAGTCAACAATGGTTGAGCTGGACTGGAATCAGACCAACGTTGAGGAAACCACCTTCGGTCAGATTAAGGCGATGAGCTTCTAGCAACAGCATCGCTATAAATGACCAGAACAGCTCGATGGTAAAACATCGGCAGGGGCTATTGTCCCCTGCCTTTTTTATGCGACGAAATGCAACAAGAGTTTAGAAAGTGGCAAACAACATGAGGTCGCATACAGAGCTGGTACTTCGCGCCAGAAGAGCTTGAGGAACTCCGCCAATTAAACCATATCGAGATTTTTTAGTAAGGTTGTTGGTGTCAGCCCTTTACCCCTGCCCTCTCCCAAATAGGAGATATATATCGACTGTATTGAAAAGCCAATCCAATAACACCTGGTGAAATTGCTGCAGGGGTCGACCGACCAGTCCGATCCGCAAAATGGCTGGCAACCTCTATACCGGAATCACGGCGAGCATTGCCTCATCGACAAAAATGCCTGTCCTACAATAACGCATTGAGAATATTATATTTATAATAAATTAACGCGCAAAAAAAGAGCCTCGCAATATGCCAGGCTCCTATAAAGTGGTGGGGACTTAACTATTCTTAGAGCATCAGATGCCCCAAGCATAGCTTGCCCCCTTGGTTGCGGGGACCGGATTTGAACCAGTGACCTTTGGGTTATGAGCCCAACGAGCTACCAACTGCTCCACCCCGCAGGCGTATTGTGCCTGCGAAAAGTGGAAATGTCAATGATTTTACTTTGCTTGCCTTCACTTGCTCGTCCGGCTTTGATGCAATCTATTGCAGTCTGTAGCAAACGGTTTTATCCGCTGTTACGGCTATTTTGAATTACGGGTAAACAGCCTCCCAGACTGGCGAAAAGTTCAGTGTATCGAGTTACTCCGACGGAGTTGGTTCTTCGCCAGCGGGGAGGTGCTGGGCGAGGATGGTGAAGGTCAGGGTGGCGGTTGCCTGGCGGTTGCCGGCGACCTTGTCGAAGGTGGTAATCTGGAGTTCGAACTCGCCGGGCCAGAAGTAGGGTTCTTCGAGGAGAACCTCGTTGTGGAAGGTTATCGGCTCGGTTCGGTCGATGATATCCTCGATGGCACCGTCGGCAAAGGCGATGGAGTCGGCATCGGCGGCATCGTAGATCTCCAGCTGCTCGATGAGGCGGTACTCGCCGGTTTCTTCGTCCAGAGCCGGATTGACGACGGTGAAGTCGAGGATCAGGGTATCGCCGAGGTCGTATTCAGTCTGGCTGAGGGTCGGGTTGAGGATTTCGTAGATGTCCTCCTCGACTGGATCCGGTTCCTCGTCGCAGGCGGCAAAGAACATGAGAGCTAGCAAGGCGATAAGCAGCAGGGGGATGGTCTTCATAACGACCCCTTTGATTTTGGTGTTGGTTTTGGGAAATCTATGGTTGTTTTGTGGGGGTACGGCATGCCGTGCCCTGTTTATATACGAGGTTTTAAGACAAGGGGTTTCAACCCCTTGT
>JAIOSI010000282.1 GCA_021107695.1 bacterium | reverse complement strand
TGTCAAATGTTTTTTTGCTAAAAAACGTCTCTTACAATGTGAACGGGGATTGCCTGAGCAGCCACCCCCAATTTGATACACAGAACGAGGTATTGGTTTCAGCAAATAAATCAGGAACAATCGTCATTGCGAGGGAGTCTAGCAGAAAGAGCCGGAACAAGACAGAGACGATGGCAAAAAGTTTCAGAACAACTTGACCTTTCAGCACAGGTTCGGCTAAACTACAAGATGAAGATTGGTAGTTCTTTCCATGATGTCCTTATATTCTCCCTATGCTCGTTGAGGTTTGGCTCCGATGGCTGACGGAAAAAAGAAGCTCTATCTGAAAATTGACGGTTCTCAGTACGGACCGGTGTCGCCGGATACCGTCAAACGCTGGATCGAGGAGAGCCGCTTCGGTCCAAACGACTATCTGCGGCAGGATGGTCAGAACACCTGGATTCAGGCGAAGGATGTTACCTCCATCAACTCGCTTTTCCATAAGTACAAAAAAGGTGCCAACGTCCAGAACTTCGACAACTGGGCGCAGGCGCGGGGCGAGATTGAGTCGGAGAAGAGCAAAATCGAGTCCGAGCGAGTTCGCCTCGCCAAGGAGCAGAAATCGCTGGAGGCCTCCGCCCAGCAGGCGGAGCTGACCAAAGAGAAGGCTGCCGAGATTGAAAAGCGGCGGGTGGAGCTGGCGAAACAGGCAGACCAGCTGGAGCGTGATGCCGCCGAGTTGATCCGCACCGAAGCCAGCCTGAAGCAACGTAAAAAACGGCAGACCCTCATCGTCGGGGCAATCATCGCCGTGGTAGTTATTGTCGGAACCTGGCTGACGATTGACCTGATCGGTCAGCAGAACGAGCTGGAGGAGCGTATCACCCAGCTTGATGAACGACTGCTCCAGATCGACAATCGCTTGATGGAGCTGGACGATGCCCTCGCCCGCGCCCAGGCAGAAGGCAATGTCGAGCTGGTTGCCGAGTTGGAAGCCGAGCAGGAAGCGTTGCTCTCTGAGCGTGAAGAGACCGCCGAAATGCTCGAAGAGATCACCGGGGAGGAGCGCCGCGCCGACACACCGGATGTTGACGGTGATGAAGCGGAAACCAGCGGAAGGACAGGGCGCATCGCCGTCTCCGGCTCTGTTCAGATTACCGGTGAAGGAGCCTCCGACCCCGCTCGCTCGCAGAATCAGATCGCCGCGGCGGTTTCCTCTGCCCTCGGCTCGGCTCGTTCGGCGTACAATGCTTTGCTCGCCGACGATCCCACGGCAACCGGCTCGGTCAAGATCATCTTCACCATCAACCCCGACGGCAGTGTCTCCGGAGTTACCGGCTCGAACAACACCCTGCCTCAGGGAAACCTCTTCGGCACGATCCTCGGCGGAGTCCGGGGTCTGAGCTTCAACCCAATTGAAGGCGGTGCCGCCAAGGTAAACTATCCGGTCTCGCTCACCCCGCAGTAACAGATCGACAGTTTTATTTGAGGCATTTTGTAAGGGCGAACCAATTCCAGGTTCGCCCTTCTTTACATACCCCATTGGGCAACAAACAAAGGGCGGACACGCAGGTCCGCCCCTACAAGCGTATTCATAGCATCCTCAAGGTGTTCCGTAGGGGCGTATTGCATACGCCCTCGTAGAAATGACGCTGTCGTAAAATTTCGCAGGGTTTATGTAGGGGCCGACCTTTAGGTCGACCCGCAAAATTGGCAATGGGTTGAGAACAGCCCCCCATCCTAAATCCTTCCCCCCAATGGGAGGAAGGGGCTGTTAATAGAAAAGGGCGAACACAAGGTCCGCCCCTACCAGCGTATTCTAACATCCTCGTGGGGTTAATGTAGGGCGGGCATTGCCTCGTCGGCAAAAATGCCCGCCGCGAAATTACCGTTGAGTCAGGTTTCCCGACAACAAAAGGCGAAAACAAGCTTCGCCCCTGCAACATCAAAACCTTGAGGCTATGTGCAGCTTTAAGCTGCCTGGAGTTCGTAGCTGAGATTCCCGTTGTACAGAACGACCAGCGGGAGAGCATGCGCAGAGACAACCATCGCACGTAACAACGGTTACTTGCGAGGCTTAAAGTTCGTAGCTGATTTTGGTGATCACCACGCGGTAGAAGTCGCTGGGTGCGCCGAGGTAGTCTATCTCCAACTGTCCGCTGGTGAAGCTGTAGCGGTCAGAGGCGAGGCGATACCAGAAGTCACCATCGGCATCGTTGCCAACGCCCCAGACGACCACGCCGGGGGTGTCTTCTACCTTGGCTCCCTCGATGAGGTCGTCAATTGCAAGCAAACCACCAGCGTTCTCGACCTCGGTGTAGGAATACTCATAGGCGACACGGCTGGCGTGAGGCTCGATGATAGACTCCGGGTCTTCGCAGGAGGTAAAGACGACGGCGAGGATCGCCATCAGGAGAATCGGGAGAAATCTCTTCATCCTAGCTCTCCTTTTCGTAAACAACCACGATGCGCAGCATGGCGTGCCCTGCCGTATTGGTGATGCGCAAACCACCTTCGCGGCACTGCCAGTCGCCCAGAGGCAGCGGCTGCCACTCGGTGCCGTTACTGTCGCCATCGCCGTAGATAATCAGCAGTGGGGTGGTGTCGTCATCGTTGGGATTGAAGTGGATGGTGTCGAAGTTATCCACCCAGTCTCCGCCCTGAAAGTTGGCAACCGGGTACTCATAGACGTTGATCGCCGCCGCGCCCTCGACCCCAATGGAGATGGGGTCCTGCTCGCAACCGACACCGAGGAAGTAGCCGATGCCGATGGCGACAACGAGGAGGGGGATAGTGGCAAGAAGGTTTCTTTTCATCTGCTTCTCCTGTTCGTTCGAGTAAAGCAACTTAAGGTAATCTCTTCATATACCTGAATGGTGCCAAAGTGGTTCCCGGCGGATGAACCTTACCCCGCCGACCGTCGGTAACAGTAAAACAAACCTCGGTCTTAGGCAAGCCCGTTGAGATTCTGCTGAGATTAGCCTTTTATCTTCCTGTCGGGTACAATCACCTTGGATTGGGAGGTATTATGCGAAAAAGCTGTTTACAAGTGTGCTTCGTGTCCCTTGTGATTGCCCTGCTGGGGGTTGGCTGTAGCTACTACACTGCCGAAGGCTCGGTGCGGGAGCTGGCGGCGTACAACGCCGTGCCGGAACCGGTGGAGCATTCGCCCCTGCCCGGTGAGTTGGTCGGCGATCCCCTGGACAATCCCAGTGCCGCCGTTGAGGCGAATAAACTCGACTTCACCCTTGGCGGTCGGGTAGAGAACTACTCGATCAATGATGGTGATGCCACGGGAAGTATCAGCGAACATGGCAGTCTCGGAGCGAGGCTCTCTCTTTCGCTGGGCAACGGCTGGTCCCTCGCCGGAGGACTCCGTCGGCTGGGCAGCCTTGCCTTTGAGGTTGGCGGTCGGGAGGCTTATGATGACAATCACTGGAAGATTGACCTCGGCGGCGATCTCTGGGGAGCCGGTGCCAGCCTTTCCTGGGGAGAGGAGCTGCGTCTCGGTATCGGTGTGGAGGGACTCTACGGCGAGTTGAGCTATCATGTCGAAACTCCGGAGGACGACAAGCGAGAGGAGTTCGCTGTCCTGAGTGGCTTGCGGTGGCGGGCTGCCCTGGGCTGGAGCAGTGATGACTGGGCTTTGGGCGCGGTATTGGCGAGCAAGGCTGACCTTGGTCGTGGTCCCGGACTGCCCTGGGAGGGGCGGGTCTGGTTTTTCCTGCCGCTGGCGGAGGAGAACGGTGACTACCTGCAGCTTCAGCTGCTCGGCGGAATCAACGGTTGGGAGGACAACGCCCAATTCACCGGAACGGCGGGGCAGGACCTCAGCGCGATGCTGAACACAGCCTTTCTGGGGCGCGGTGGACTCCGCTGGCTCCTGCGGGATGGTTTACAGATTGAGGTTGGCGCGGAAATCTCCACCTACCCCCTCCTTGAGGGTAACGACCGCCTGCTCTATCCCAGCTACGCCCTCGCCGTGGGCTTTGGTTCAGCCTGGCGGTGGCGGGGCGAGGCGATCTATCGCCACCTCGGCGGTCAGGCAGGCGACCTGATAGACGCAACCACCCTGGAGCTGCGCCTGCGACTGGAGACAAGCCTGTAATCGTATTTTCGCTTTGTAGGGGCGGACCTATGTGTCCGCCCTTTGAGAATCTGTCCCCCACCCTGCATCTGGTGATAACGCCGCCGCTGTGTTACCCTCCTCCTTCTGAAAATCAGCGAAACTAACAGAAGCAACAAACCAGAGAGGTACTCCTTGGAAACTGCCAAAAAGGGCGATAGCGTAAAAATCCACTACACCGGTCGTCTCGACGACGGTGAGGTCTTCGACTCCTCCAAAGGTCGTGAGCCGCTGAGCTTCACCCTCGGCTCCGGGCAGGTCATCCCCGGCTTCGACGAAGGCGTAACCGGCATGGCGATTGGCGAAGAGAAGACCATCGAGATCCCTCACACTCAGGCGTACGGCGAGCGCAAGCCGGAGCTGCTCATCGAGGTCGAGCGGGCGCAGCTGCCTAAAGACCTGAAGCCGAAGGTCGGCATGCAGCTCTCAATGACGACGGAAGACGGGCGCGAGGCTCCGGTACTCATCAAAAAGGTGGAAGAGGCGACCATCACCCTCGACGCCAACCACCCCCTGGCGGGCAAAGACCTGACCTTCGACCTGACCCTGGTGGCGATTGGCTAGGCTATAGTTTGCTAAACCTAAAAGAGAGACCGTCGAAAGGCGGTCTTTTTTACAAAATCTGGAAACACCCCCCCGACTCCGGCTATACTATTTATGCGTTGAGGATAAGCCTCGGCGCAGATAAGAACAACCCTGTGGAATCGGGTTTAGTCTGCGGATAGTCAGCTTGCTCCTGACCTCCGGTTCGCGGACAAACGCCCGATTCCCTTTTTACTAGCTTTGGGCTGTGGTAGAATACCGCTGGTCAACAAGCAGCATTAATAATGGAGGAGGAGCCTTGAAGGACGACATCGCGCGGGAGCTACTCACCTACATTCGGGTTATCGAGGATTTTCCTAAACCGGGAATCAGCTTCAAAGATATTACCACTCTCATCAGCAACCCGGAGGGCTTTGCCAAGACCCTCGATGCCTTCGAGAGCCTGCACCAAAGCGACCCACCCGATGTCGTCGCCGGAGTCGAGAGCCGGGGCTTCATCTTCGGCGCGGCACTGGCTGACCGCCTCAACTGCGGCCTGGTGCTGATCCGCAAGGCGGGCAAGCTCCCCGCCGAAACCTACTCCGCCTCCTACGCGCTGGAGTACGGCGAAGCGACTCTGGAACTCCACACCGATGCCTTTGAACCGGGACAGAAGGTTCTGCTGATCGACGACCTCCTGGCAACCGGAGGAACCGCCGCAGCAGCAGCCGGACTCATCGAAAAAGCCGGAGCCACCGTCCAGAGCATCGACTTCGTCATCGAGCTGGACTTCCTCAAAGGTCGCCAGAAGCTGACTAACTACCAAATTAACACGCTGATACATACGTAATGGTTTGAGACGCTGCGTAAGCGTCCTCAACCCATAGGGGCGGGTGTCCACACCCGCCCACTAGGAAGTCCATCTTCTGCGAGAAATATCATCTAATTCAAGTGTCTCAGACTACCATTATGCCCTCCGCTTAACAGGAGGGTTGGGTGGGTGAAAGGGCCTGTAGCTCAGTGGATAGAGCAGTGGTTTCCTAAACCGCGTGCCGGAGGTTCGATTCCTCTCAGGCCCACCACCAACACAGTGCGTTGGATCACACCTTCGCGATTACAGGAATAGACTGATACACGCAACACCCGCGTTTGGTGCAAACTAAGACGGACTGCCCGCAGGCAGCAACGCCAAGCGTTGCATCTTGCTT
>JAIOSI010000076.1 GCA_021107695.1 bacterium | reverse complement strand
TTCGCCGGCGGCAAGGCTCAGGCTGGCAAGGATCGCTTCCAGCTCGCCGGACAGCTCCTCGAAGCTGACCTCGGCGGAGCCGAACTGGATACCACAGAGGGTGGTTCCCCGAACGAGGGTGTAGTCGTAGAACTGCCAGGTAGAGCCGTCGCCCCACTGAGCGGTAAACTCGACCAGTACCGCCTCGGTCTCGGCAAGCGGGATGGTCTCGCGGGAAAGCTCGGTGAAGCCGGGGAACTGTGGCTCGATCTCCCATAGCTTGTTCTCCAGAGCCAGGTCGCGGTCTTCTGCGGTCAGCGGCTCGTCGTTCTGCTGGCAGAGTACATTGATGAATCCGTTTCCCTCTGGGGTGAAGAGGACCGCCTGCTCGGCGTTGTTCTCCGGGTCAATCACCAGCTGCCCCTCGTCCCAGCGGTCATTGGCAACGGTAAAGTTTAGCCCGAAGCGTTCCAGGTTAATTTCCCGCCGCTCCGGCTTTTCGGCGACAACATCCCCGTCCTCGACGACGGGTTCCTCGACCGCTTCATCATCGCAGGAAAGAGAGAAGAACAGAACCGCGATCAGCAACAGGGGTAGCAGTTTGAGTAGCTTCTGTTTATGCATGGTTTCCAATCGTCAGCTTAAAGCCCGTGAAGTTGAGATACGCTGCACATCCGCAAGGGGCAGAAGCCCCATGTCTAAACGTCAAGACCTTACGAAATCGGTAATCATCGCCAGGGTTTTCCGGGCGAAGCCCGGTGCTATGGTGCAGCGCATTGCGCTGCCTAGCGGGCGATGACAAAACGGCGGGTCAGGGTCGCGCCTCCACCGATTAGCTGGGCGATGTAGATCCCCGAAGCCAGTTCATCTCCGGCGATGGTGAGGTTGTGTCGTCCCGCCGTCAGGCTTCCTCGATGCACCGTCTCCACCAATCGCCCGGCGAGGTCGTAGAGGCTCACGGTAAACTCCCCGGCGATGGGAACCTCAATGGGCAGGGTAACGGTGGCGGAGGCGGGGGATGGATGAGCATAGCCCAGTTCGGGGCGAGGTCGCCGCATTCCCTGACCATAGTTGGTCGTCTCCGGTCCTTTGCTCAGTTTAGAACCACTGGGCAGCTCTGCCTCGATCAGGTAAGAATACTCGCTGTCCCAGCTAACCCCAGCATCGAGATAGCTGGTGCTGGTTGGGTTGAGGGTAACGAACTCGTGCCAGTCTTCCCCGGCGGTTCGACGGAGCAGGTGGAAACTGTCGATCTCGCTAGGTTTGGTAATCTCCCAGTTGAGGGTGATGCCATCTTCGTTCTGGGAGAGAGAGAAGTCGGCGAAGCGCAGCCCGGTCAGGGCGGTGGTTGCAGCGAGGTCAGCCTGAAGCCGCCCCGCTCCGTAATAGTTATCTTTGCCGATATCGCCCAGCTCCAGTGCCGATTCCTCCAGATAGGAGCGTACCTCCGCCGGAGTCAGCTCAGATACGGCACTGAGGAGCAGAGCCACCGCTCCTGCCACATGGGGGGCCGCCATCGAGGTACCGGATAAGATGTGGTAGCCCGTACCATGCCCATACAGGCTCATGATTCCAACCCCGGGGGCGGCGATGTCGGGTTTAATCAGCCCCGGCGGATGGGGATGGTCGTTGTAGGGAGAGTCGAAGTCCCATTCCACCGGACCGTAGCTCGACCAGTTGGCAATGTTATCCCGCACATCGGTGGCACCCACGGTAATCACGCAGGGGACATCGCCGGGGGTACGGATGTTATTCGGCGCGGGGAGGTCATCCCAGTCGCCCTCGTTACCGGAAGCGGCAACGATCACCACTCCGAGGTCAACGATGTTCTCGCAAAGCTCCCGCCAGCGGGTCTGATTGCTGGTCTGGCTCTGCTTCCAGCCGAAGCTGCAGCTGATTACATCGGCACCCATTTCCGCAGCGTACTCCATCCCGTCCCAGACGATGTACTCGGTGCTGCGCCCATCGTCGGAGAAGGTTTTCACCGACATCAATAGAGCGTCGGGAGCCACTCCGGTCTGGGTTCCATTGGTTCCGTCGCCAAGGGCGGTTCCGGCGGTGTGGCTTCCGTGGTTTCCGCTATCGCCTCGGATGGTGTTGTTGTGTGCCCAGAAGTCCCAGCCGTAGATGTCGTCAATATGCCCGTTATCATCGTCGTCAAGCCCGTTGTCCGGAACCTCACCAGGATTGACCCAGACATGGTCGGCGAGGTCGGGATGCTCGATATCGCAGCCGTCATCCACGATGGCAACCACCGTTCCCACACCGGTATAGCCGAGGTCGTTCCAGACGGTGTCCGCACCGATGATGTCCACGCCCCAGACCAGATCGGCGGTTTCGCTAACCCCGCAAAGGGCATCAGCAGAGTCGTAAGAGAGAGCAATTTCTTCAACACAGGGCTGCTCGGAAAGGATGCGGATAATCTCTGTGTCGGCTCTAAGGGCAACAGCATTGAGCAGGGTCAGCGAGCGGATGTCCTCCGTTCGCCCCTCAAGGGCAGGCTGGTGGAGTAGCGACCGCAGCGGAGCCTGGGTTCGCTCCGCCAGTTCGTGAAGGGCAGAAAGGCGCAGCTCCCGCCGCTGGTCTTTGCTCAGAGCCGTACCAAAGTCCGTAGCAAGAACCTCTGCCGGGCGTTCCGCCATGAAGACAACCACGGAGAGCAGCCCGTCGGGCTGGGCGAGCAGTTCCTGCTCCAGCTCCGGCGAAAGGGTTCCGGCAAGAGCCAGACTGGCGATGAGGAGAAGAAAGATTGTGAATCGCATCAGGATTCCTCGGATGAAATTGGTTGCCTGCAAAGGGTGTAAAACTCTGGGATCTGGCAGCGCGGTGCGCTGCACCACAAGACCGGGCTTCGCCCGGAAACCTTGATATTGTCCGCTCCCTTCGTTCGCTACTCGCTGGCAAATGTGGGGTAATGCAGCGACCAGCGGGAGCGTATTCGTGGGGATAAGCGTTATCAGTACTTTGGGAACAGTCTCAAAGTGTGATGCAACGCACCGCGTTGCTGGCTTCACTTTTGCCGATTTTTCAGAATCTCCCCGCCCAGTCGGGTGGCAAGCTCTACGGCGCGAGGGCAGTTTTTGTCGAAGAGTCCCAGCTCGCTGGCTCGCTCCCGACCGCCGGGCTGACTCAGATTCTCTCCCAGGATGTCGGTGCAACTGCTTGAACCGATAGCGGCTCGGAAACCATCGGTCAGCCGCTGGATTTCGGTGTAGAGAGTCTGTTTAGCGATGCTGTCGCCGGGTCTGCGTTGATGCCTGGTCAACCCCAGAGCCAGAATTGCCCCGCTGAGTGCCCCACAGGTCCACCACCAAAAGCGGTGGCAACGGCACCGTAATCCTCCGGGTTCAACTTAGCCGCTTCGAGGAGGGCTGTCAAGACCGCTTCGGCACAGTTATTGCCGTGTCCGAAGAGAGACCTCGCCCGCTCAATGGCTTTCTCAATGCTGGCATCCACAGGCAGACTCCCTAGTGTTGGATTAGCTTCAGGTCAGCATGATAATCAAACTCGTCGTCTCGACCTTCCTCATGGCAGACGGTGCAGGTCTCGGCGGTGATCGGTTCTGGCATGGTGCGGCGCGGATGCCCTGCGGGGGTGTCGTGGCAGATTACGCAGCCGACATCGGCAAGCCCCGGGGTTTGCTCCATGCTGGCGAAGCCTCCCGCCTCCGGGAAGCCGACGGTGTGGCAGGCGAGGCACTCCATATTGATATGCTCGCCCCGCTCTTCGAGGGCGGCGTATGCCCCGGCATGGTCGGAGTCTTTCCAGGCGTAGTATTCATCACGGTGGCAACGCCCGCACTGCTCGTTGGTGTCCCACCGTTTCTCACCACGGGGCTGGTAGTCGTTGGCAAGCCAGGCGCGGTAGCGCGACTCCTCGTACGCCTGAACGAGAGCTCGAATCCCGGCATCCCGACCGGTCAGGTCGCTATCCACCGGAGTAAGCTCGAAGTTGACCAGCGAGCCGCGATCCTCCTCCGCCAGACTAAGCTGCACCAGCCCGACGTAGCGACCGAGCCGCCCCACCCAGACAATTGGCACTCCTTCACCAAGCTCCACTTGCTTACGCAGCAGCCCGGAGTGTCCGCCAACGATCAGGTCCAGCTGGGGGAAGCTGTGCGCCGCCTCGACCTCGCCGGGAATCCCCAGATGAGAGAGGAGAATCAGCACCTCACAGCCCGCTGCCTCCAACTCGTCGAGGACACTAGTGAGAGCGACTTTCCAGTCGGTCAGGCGATAGCCCTCAAGGGAACCAAGCTCGTGGTTCTGCGGCGAGATTACCGAGGTTACGCCGATATTCACTCCGCTCTGCTCGAAGATTTTATAGGCAGGCAGAGCGGGGGACGACTCGTCCAGCGGCTCCAGATTGGCACAGCCGATGGGCAGCTCGCTCAGAAGCTCGCGGTTTGTATTCGATTGCCCCGCCGGGAAATCCTGCTCGCCGAGGGCGATGAAGTCGAAGTTGGTCATTCCGTAGGCGCGGAGTACGACCTCGCTGTGGGCTTCGTCGTTGTGGAGCGGCAGGAAGTCGCCGCTGTCGAGGAGGAGCAGCTCCGGGTATTCGTTGCGCAGAAGTTCGATGACGCTGGCTCTTTCCGCCAGTCCGCCGAGGATGGTCCCCGGTCAGTCGCAGGCGGCAAGCCCGCCGTGCACCGTCGCGGAGAGTGCCAGGGTCAGGGTTTCGTCGTGCCGGGGTGCGGCTCCGACAAAGACAGCGACCAGCAGCAGAGCCATCGCCAGGATAAGCAGCAGTCGTTTGGTCATGTCAATCTTTCGTTGGGTTAAGCGTCGCAGAGTTTAGTGGAAAGTGGCCAGCGTCGGAATCTAACTTTCATCAGAGGGGCGTCCGAGCAGCCAGCCAGTCATATCATCTTCTGTAATGCCTATAGACCAGACTTGTCCGTCAAGCTCATAAGCCTGGTAGCGCATGTAAGATCCGACGGGAACCTCGTAGATAACTTCGCCACCGGGGTGATTGTACAGCTCAAAGGAGCGATAGACCTCTTCAGTCTGCCACTCATACCGCCACTCGTCTTCCAAAGGGATTGGTCCGCCTGCCAGCTCAAGCAGGTAGTCTGCTGTATTCGATAACCACTTGAAGCTCCACATCCCGTAACGATTACCCGGTGGGCAGTCGAGTACGTAGCAACCAGCTTTCTCTAAGAATTTAAGCCGCATGTTTGATGTGTAACTACGGCAGTCGTCAAGATAGTTTGGCGGAGTGAGAGTGTGGGCAACAGTGTTCCAGATGCTTAGTTCCTCTGACGCAGTTATCACCTTTCGGTTAAAATAATCATCCCACGGAAGATCAGGAGATGTGGTAACAGTGAGCAGAAGCTCCGCACCCCCCGGGGTGAATGAGAACCGGTTATCCCACTGCCAACCCCAGGCCTGCCAGCCGCCATCATCAATCCCAAACATCAACGGCTCGTTCAGATATTCGGTGTAGTAAAGAATTGAACGCAGGTCGTCATCTTCAATACTGAACCAGCGCCAGACTCGCTGATCCGGATATCCGCGTTGCCACGCCATAGATACCGGAAAATGACTGTAGTTTAATCCGATGTCCACCCGACCATCACCGTTGACGTCGGCAAAGTCAAACTCATAGAACGTACACCAGCCATGATGGCTGTCAGGAATCAGTTCTTCGGGAGCTGCTGGTTCCGTCAGCCAGGTAATATCTATTTCACCCAGGCGATGAGTCAGCCGTCGAGAACCGTTAATAGTCAACTCTACGGGGAGATAGTAGCGGTAGTTTCGATCATACATATCGTCAATCATGCCCAGCTTCAATTCACCCAGCCGAGCGGTTATTGTCTCGGCAGAGCCATCACCGTCGAGGTCAAATTCGGCGGATAACTCCTCTTGCCCAACGTCGTGCTGGAAACGAAGATAAGTGGTATCAGGTATCGTTACTCCAATTGTTTCGTCGTAATAAGAATCAAGTCGAACCGCCGCCAGATAACCCCGTTGACCTTCTGATACGACCTCTGCCCAGAGGTAATCAGAATCATCATCACTCTCAGTACTTACATTCCAGCGGATAAGCTCTACCATATCACCTAGACGCAGAAGACCGATCTTCTCGCCCTCCGTACTCGGTGCATCACGCAGATTGAGCGCGTCCACAGCCACATAGGCGTAAATCGGCTCCGGTGAGATAAGCGGCGCAGGCTCGAAGGTCTCAACAATATCCTCAAAGAAACCAAAAGCCAGGGTGCTTAACAGTAACAGCGCAATCACCAGAGTTTTCTTCACTTCTACTCCTTATGTTTCCAGCCTGCGCAGGAACTCGGCTTCATCTATCGTTTCTACGCCGAGGTCGGTGGCTTTGGCGAGCTTGCTGCCAGCGTCGGAGCCGACGACGACGAAGCTGGTCTTCTTCGAGACGCTGCCGGTAACCTTTGCCCCGGCATCCTTTGCCAGAGCGGTCAGTTTACCGCGCGGTCGACTGAGGCTTCCGGTAAAGACGATGGTCAGTCC
>JAIOSI010000146.1 GCA_021107695.1 bacterium | reverse complement strand
CTGAATCCCGCATCTTACATATAATTACCAGAATCACAAAGCCGACCCTTGAAACCCACTCAGTGAATCTGCATCAAGCTCAACCCGCCCGCCCGTCCCTCGCAGGCCGTATAGCAATACCCAACAAAAGGACTTGCTCCGCACCCGCGAATCCTGCAGGGCGACCACGCCGCTGTCGCTGCGCTGGCGGATCAGTCGTCCGAAGCCCTGACGCAGGCGCAGGGCCGCCTCTGGTACAGAATATTGGAAGAAGGCTCGTCCGCCCCTCTCCTCGATTGCCTGATTCCGGGCTGCCACCACCGGGTCCGTCGGGACGGCGAAGGGCAGCCGGGTAATCACCAGGAGGCGAAGCTGGTTGCCGGGAAGGTCAACGCCCTCCCAGAAAGTTGCTGTGGCAAAGAGAACCCCGCGCTCGGCTTCCTTGAACTGCCGCAGCAGGAACATTCGATCCACCTCGCCCTGTGCCAGCACGGTGAAGTCCCGCAGCTTGAGCGGCGTTTCCAGCTCCTGATGAAATGCCCGCAGGGAGGCGTAGCTGGTGAAGAGAACCAGTGTCCCGCCCAGTTCTACCTGCTCAATCAGCCGCAGTAGCTCCTCCACCGCTTTTGGATGATAGTCGTCATCACGGGGGTCGGGGAGGTCGGGGAGGTAAACTAACGCCTGCCGCTGATAGTCGAAGACCGGCGGCAGCTTGACCTCTTCTCCCACTGGGAACTCCAGCCGTCCCCGCAGGTAAGAGAAGTCCCCGGCAACGGTGAGGGTCGCGCTGGTGGCGATGATGGACTCCGGCAGCTTCCAGAGACTCCGGGAGAGAAGTCCGCCTACCTCAACCGGAGCGGCTCGCAGGCGCATCTTCTGCGCCTCGTCCAGTCCCTCTGCCCAGTAAACAAATCCACTCCAGCGTTGGGTAAACAGCCCGTTCAGCTGCTTGCTCAGGCGATCCAGTGAGCGTTTCGCCCCGCGCAGGTCGGTAACCTCTTCTCGCTCCAGTCCCTCGGTCTGCTCCTCCAGCCAGTTCCCCAGAGCCGCCAGCTCCCGCTCCAGCCGAGGGCTAACCTCCAGCGGCTTGTGGATGAGCTTCTGCTCCCGCTCCTGGGCGTAGCCAAGCTGCTCGTGCAGAGCCTTGAAGGTGTCCTCGCCGTGGAGTAGTAGCTCGCTGATCCGCTCCTCCAGCTTTTCTCCGTCCAGTCGTCCACCGTCCACCAGATACGCCAGGGTGCCACGCTTCCGCGCTGGCTGGTAGATGTCGTTCACCATCCGCCGCAGCCCAATCAGAGACCCGCTGGCACTGAATTGGCTGGTGGCGGAGTCCTCAAAGCGGTGGGCTTCGTCGATAATCAAACTGGCGTAGTCGGGCAGCACGGCGGTTTCTTCTTCGCGAAGCTGTAGGTCGCTGAGCAGCAGGGCATGGTTCGTAATGATCACCTCAGCTTCGAGAGCCTCCCGCCGCGCCCGCTGGAAGAAGCAGTCTCCGTAGAAGGGACAGCTTCGCCCTGCACAGGAATCCGACGATGAGGCAACTCGATACCACTCCGCGTCGGGCAGGGGGAACTCCAGCTCGGAGCGGTCGCCGTGCTGGGCGTCCTTCGCCCAATCGAAGAGCTGCCGCTGTCGTTCGACCTCCCGCTTATCGGCGAACAGCCCGGCGAGCTGCTGCCGCTGGAGGAGCCGCTGGCAGAGGTAGTTCCGCCGTCCCTTGAGCAGAGCGACCTGGCGTTCCTCGCCCAGAGCTTCCAGAGCCAGGGGGACGTCGGAAGTCAGCAGTTGCTGTTGCAGGGCGATGGTGTGGGTGGCTATGATCACCCGTTCGTCTTCACTTGCCAGCAACAGTGCCGGAACAAGATATGCCAGGCTCTTGCCGGTTCCGGTGCCAGCTTCGATCAGCAGGCTGCCGCCCTCATCGAGTACCCCAAAGACCTCCCGAACCATCTGAACCTGCGCCGGGCGTTCTTCGTAGCTCTGCATAATCCCGGCTAGCGAACCAGCCGGGGAGAAGATGTCTTCGAGTATTTTCAGGTTTGAGGGCATGATTTAGCTTAATATGGTTTAGCTTGGCTTGGGAAAAATCGTGCTACGAATCTGCGGAATTGTGCTACGGCATAGCTTCTGAATATTCGCAGGATTTTGCAGGGGCGTATAGCAATACACCCCATGGTGGAGCGAAACGGGTTGCCTTTACTGCCCTTCGGCGAAGGGATTCTCTCGATGCTCTAATTCTCGGCGGAAGGCAAAAATTTCTTCTATTGTTTTGGCAAGCTCATGGTTGGTTCGTCGCAGAGCCGCCGCCTGGGCGGTGTATTCCGTCAGCCCGCCGCTGAGGCGATTGTAAAACTCGTGCCAGCTTATATCCTCGGTCCGGCAGAGAGCGGTGTATTCATCAAGCAGAGCCTCTTCATTCTCGCTTAAACCCTCGCCGAGTAGATGAGCCAGCCGTTCTTCGGGGTTGAAGATAGTTACCAGGCGCAGGTCTTCCTCGTAACGCTCACTCTGAGCCTCTGGCTCCGGTGGAGCGGCAAGTAGTTCCTCAACCTCCAGCAGCAGGGCGGCGCGGAGTTCTCCCAGGCGAACTGCAGCCTCTGCCTGAGTTTGTCGGGCTTCATCGGTGTCAGGAATCAGCCGCCGGGCGGTGAGAAGCTGCTCGGTTGGCCAGATATCGATCTCCCGCCGCAGCATTCCCTGGGCAACGGTCAACTCCTCCAGCAGCAGCGGCCACGCCTCGCGCTCAACCCGCAGCACCAGCATAACCTCGTCCACAGTATCGGCGTAGGCGAGGCAGCGCAGCCGCCGCTCCTCGTCCAGGTCTTTGCACCCGGAGAGGAGTAGCAGCAGAAAGATAAGGCTGAAGGTGAGTCGTCGCATCGCCGTGATTATAGATAAAGACAGGAGATAGTTAAATACGCCTCTGACCGCTGCTGGGGTTTGGTGTTCTGAATTCACTTGACATGCAGGTCGTAGGATAATACACTCGTTCTTGCGATTGAGTCTCAGTATCAATGTACTGGTTGAAACCTGCAACCTGGGGAGGTAGGTATGGTGTCTACAGGAACAGTAAAGACGAAACTAATCGGTGTTCCAGAAACACTGCTGATTACGGTGTACTTCCGAGCAAAGGAAAGTCTTCACAAGAATGGTATCCTAAAGGATTCCTTTTCCGAGGATTGGGTGAGCCGCATCGAGTACGACTTTGAAAAGTTCGACGATGACCGACTTTCACAGCTCGGAACGATTATTCGAACCGAAATCCTCGATGAGATAGTTCTGCAATTCATGGAGGAAAACCCGAACGGTATCATCGTTAACCTGGGTGTTGGGTTGGGTACGAGGTTTTTACGGCTGGATAACGGCTCAATAAACTGGTTCGAGCTGGACATGCCAGAGTCCATTGAACTACGGGAGCAGTTTGTTCAGCCTACGGAACGCTACCGTTTTATCTCAAAATCAGCTTTTGACCATAGTTGGATAGACGATGTTTCTGAAACAGTGAGGGGAGATAACGGTAAAATCCTGATTATTACCGAAGGAACACTGATGTACTTCGAAGAAGCCAAAGTTAAAGCACTGTTCGGGGAAATAAAAGCTCATTTTCCCAGCGCAGAGGTTGTAACGGATACGATTGCGAAGCTTGCCGTAAATAACGCCAAAAGGCACAAGACGGTTGCTAAATTGGATGCCGAGTTCAAGTGGGGCGTGAATAAAGTTAAAGAACTGGATGCCTGGAATTTCGATATCGAGGTAATTAAGGAATATTACTTCATGTCTCGCCATCCGAAGCGGTGGGGAATACTCGGTTGGTTTAGGTTTATCCCCTTTTTGAAACGGATGGCTCGGTTTATTCATTTTAAGTTTGGTGATAAGTAGCTGTTAAGCCCCGCTCTGGCGGTGACTTTATTCCTATGGGCGAAAAAGCCCGATCATTAACGCTACATGATACCGATGCAGGTGTATAACTTGTGGGGCAGGTATGCGGACTTGACCCCACAGGTGTCCAGTGGAGTGCTAAGGTTCGGCGTTATAAATCTAAAAATCTCTGCTATAATCGTTTCGATTGCTGAGGGACGAAAAACTATTACGAAAGGACAGGAGGAACGATGGCGGACAGAAAGTATTACTTCACCTCGGAATCGGTAACCGAGGGACACCCGGACAAGGTTTCAGATCAGATTTCCGACGGCGTTCTCGATGCCGCTCTGGCGCAGGACAAGCACTCCCGCGTCGCCTGCGAGACCCTGGTAACCACGGGACTTGCACTGGTTTCCGGTGAAATCAGCACCAAGGGTTACATCGATATTCCGAAGATTGTTCGGAAAACTGTAGAACAGATCGGCTACACCGACCCCCGGATGGGTTTCGATTCAAAAAGCATTGCCGTCCTGAGTTCCATTGACGAGCAGTCCCCGGACATCGCCCAGGGCGTTGACCAGACCGCCGAACGGGAGCAGGGTGCCGGCGACCAGGGGCTGATGTTTGGCTTCGCCTGCGATGAAACCGACGAGCTGATGCCGCTCTCCATCTCCCTGGCTCACCGTCTGGCAGAGAAACTGGCAGCGGTGCGCAAGGACGAGACGATTGCCCACCTGCGCCCCGACGGCAAGAGCCAGGTTACGATTGAGTATCTAAACGGTAAACCGCTGCGGGTGGAGAACGTGGTCATCGCCGCCCAGCACAGCGATGAGGTCAGCGAAGAGTTACTGCGGAGCCAGATTGAGGAGAAGGTAATCCGCACCGTTGTTCCGGCAAAGCTCCTCGACAGTTCCACTAAGTTCATCATCAATGGAACCGGGAAGTTCGTCCTCGGCGGACCCCAGGCGGATACCGGACTCACCGGACGGAAGATTATCGTTGATACCTACGGTGGTCACGGTGCCCACGGTGGCGGATGCTTCTCCGGCAAGGATGCGTCCAAGGTTGACCGCTCCGCCAGCTACATGGCTCGCTACGTGGCGAAGAATATCGTTGCCGCCGGGTTGGCAACTCAGGTTGAGGTGCAGTTTGCCTACTGCATCGGAGTGGCACAGCCGGTAAGCATCCTCGTGTAGACCTTTGGTACGAGCAAGGTCGCGGCGACGGCTATCGAAGAGGCAATCGGAAAGGTCTTCGACCTGCGCCCCCGGGCGATTATCGAGCGGCTCGACCTGCTGCGACCGATCTACCAGCAGACCGCCGCCTATGATCACTTCGGGCGCGCGCTCCCCGCCTTTACCTGGGAAAAGACCGACGCGGTGAAGGATCTTCAGAACGCCGTCTAAGGACGGAAATCGAACGAAAAAGAGAGCCAAACGGCTCTCTTTTTTTGAGCAAGAGGCTGGGGTTACTTGATCAGCTCTTTGAGAGCTTTGCCAGCGCGGAAATTCGGAACCTTGCGGGCCGGGATATTGATCTTTTCCTGGGTCCGGGGATTGCGACCCATCCGGGCTTTACGCTCGGCGACGTAGAAGGTACCAAAACCGACGAGAGTAACCTTCTCGCCCTTTTTCATACCACCCTTGATTCCGCTGATGACAGCGTCGAGGGCAAGGCCAGCCTGCTTTTTGGTCAGACCAGCGTCGTTGGAGATACGATCAACCAGGTCTTGACGAGTCATATCTCCTCCTTTCTAGTTGCGGTGCGAAGCACCTTTTTCGTTTTGCGGACAAGTTAACATTGCAAGAAAAGACAGTGTCAGGGCTGATTCGCAGCACACTTAATGCTTAAAATCAGAACCAACCGCAGGCAGTGTAAACGCTGGATTAACCGTTGTCAAGGAAAAAAGTGGGATAAAAGCGCAGTGGAAGCCATTATAGGCGGATTTATGCCGATATTGACTTTCCTTATCCCCGGTCAGTATGATACTTAATACTCAGTGTAAATGAAAAAAGTTGCTGAAAGCAGTCTGGCTCGCAGAACCCTAACCGTTGTAATGCAGGTAAGATACAAGCCTGGCTGCTTTTATGGATTGCCGATGAATCACCACTACAGCAGGTCTGCAGAGACCAGCACCGAGGCTCCGGGGCTGTTTCGCAATTTTATTACGACGAAGCTGCTTTCCTGGGGGACTTTGGGAGAAATCGCCGAGGATCTGGCTT
>JAIOSI010000261.1 GCA_021107695.1 bacterium | reverse complement strand
CCCCCGTGAGCGGTTGCCGCTCTGGACTCCGGCGATCTTGAACTCGACGACCTCCTCGCCGCAGAGGGCGACCAGCCAGCGAATCGGACGCAGGAAGGTCTGACTGACCGTACCCCAGCGCATGGCGCGGGGCAGGGGCAGCTCGGTAATCAGCGAACGGGCAAGGTCGGGCAGCAGCTTCGCCGTCTTCGCTCCACCGCTGGCGATGGTAAGCTGCACCCGCTGACCCTTCTCGGTCTCCACGACCGCAAGCTCCGCCTCGGTGGCACCGAACTTAGCCGCAAAGGAGACAGCGGCCCTGGTCGGGTTGCCATCGCCGTCGAAGGCGACGCTCACCGGAGGCCCTGTCTTGATCTCCTCCACCGAGGGCTGCTCCTCCGCCAGCCCGGCGATGTGCAGGGTCAGGCGGCGGGGGGTTCCCAGGGTGGTGATCTCGCCGTGATCGAGCTTCAGCTCGGTCAGCTTCTTCTCCGCCAGGGTCTTTAGCTCCCGCAGAGAAGCGGTGAGAAAGCGGCTGGGCAGGTCTTCAACACCAATTTCGTAGAGGAAGTCCACTGAGAAAACTCCTTTGCAGGGACTTGGATAATGCTGGAAAATCTGATAAGTGCGGGTCTGTAGGGGCAGGCCCCTGTGCCTGCCCTTTGTAAATCGTAAGGTATTTTTATGCGGGGGCAACCACAGGGGGATTGCCCCTACAAAACCTGAAGAATGTTTATCGCCATCGCCGTTCCGGCGGACCGACCTAAAGGTAGGCCCCTACGTAAAATCTCGCAGATGTTCAAAATGCCTTGTAGGGGCGAATCTTGTATTCGCCCTCGGAGATTACGATTGCACCAATCACCGCGATGTTTAGCCACCCTCTCCCCTCTGGGGAGGGGATTCATCCCACAGGGCTGGGGGTGAGGGGCAGAGTGCCTTCCCCTTCTGCGGCGGGCATTAAAATGCCCGCCCTACATAAACCTGAAGGATGTTTAAAATGCCTTGTAGGGGCGGACCTGTGTGTCCGCCCTCGTATCGTTCATCCCTGCCCAGGGCGAATACAAGATTCGCCCCTACGTTAAACCTCGCGAGGTTTTGACGTTGGGACAAGGGGTTTCAACCCCTTGTGGAATAACGACGCATTCCGATTTTGCAAGGGGCTGAAGCCCCTTGTCTAGCTATACCGAATGCGACGCTGTTACCCCTCCACCCCGGCGGCTAACGCCCAGGTTGGGTTCTCTTTGATTCGCCCCAGGTACGCCTTCGCAGACTGAATCGCCAGCTTCCGCAGCCGTCCCAGATACCGCGCCCGCTCGGCAACACCGATTGCCCCCCGGGCATCGAGTACATTGAACATCTGCGTCGCCTGGGTCATCAGGTCGAAGGCGGGATAGACCAGCGGCTCGTCAAGAGCCAGCAGCCGCAGAGCCTCGCCCTCCAGCTCGTCGAACTGGCGCAGGTGAATCTCCACATTCGCCTCTTCATAAGAATAGCGGCTCTGCTCGTACTCCGCCAGGCGGCGCAGCTGCCGATAGGCAACGTCGCTGCTCCAGGGCAGGTCAAAGCCGTTGTCCACGCCGTTGACGTACATCAGCAGCCGCTCCAGTCCGTAGGTCAGCTCCACCGGAATCGGGTTCAGCTCGATCCCTGCCATCTGCTGGAAGTAGGTAAACTGGGTGATCTCCATGCCGTCGAGAAGCACCTGCCAGCCGGTTCCCCAGGCTCCCAGCGAGGGCGACTCCCAGTTGTCCTCGTCGAACTTCACGTCGTGGTCCAGCGGCTCGATACCCACCGCCCGGAGGCTGTCGAGGTAGAGCTGCTGCACATTCAGCGGCGACGGCTTGAGGATGACCTGCAACTGGTGATGCTTGTAGAAGCGGTGAGGGTTCTCGCCATAGCGTCCGTCGTCGGCGCGGCGAGAAGGCTCTACATACGCCGTCCTCCAGGGCTGATCTCCCAGCACGCCGAAGAAGGTCAGCGGATTGGCGGTTCCAGCTCCGGTGGGCTGGTCAAAGCCCATCCCGATCAGACAACCCTGCTCCGCCCAGAAGCTCTGAAAAGCAAAGATAAGTTCTTGTAAGGTCATAAGATACCGTCTATTCCCTCTCCACTTTGGGGAGGGGATTCATCCCACAGGTTAGGGTGAGGGGTTAAAGAGAAAAAAGAGAAAAGCGATATCAAAACTAACGATTCGCGCTCAAGGGGTTGTAGGGGCGGACCTATGTGTTCGCCCTCTGTAAGATACTCGTTCGCCGCTTTTAAGACAAGGGGCTTTAGCCCCTTGCGAAGCGGGGATACGATGTCATTCAACAAGGGGTTGAAACCCCCTGCCCAGGGGACATAAGAGGGAGGAGGATTTTAGAGCAGGCAGCGGGTAGTGTCAACTCGCAGGCACGCGGCGATTCTATTACGAATTGTATTCGCTCTTTCTCATTTGACACTCCACCCTTTCTCTGCTAAAGTATTTGCTTCTCTGGTATCCCATTCAGTCTAACAAAAGGAACGCTCTATGCGTAAACTCACTATTATTTTGATGCTGCTTGTTGCGGTGTCCTTCGCCGATGTCCTCTTCGATCAAGGGTATGACGGCACCTGTGACGATGGCTGGGGAAGTAGCGATTCGTATCGTTTGGCTGACGACTTCGTCCTTGCCAACCCAGGTCGCCTTGAAAGCATCGAGTGGTGGAGTTTTTATTATCTGGGAACCATCGGCTCCGACTACAACCTTCGCATCTACGACGATAACGGCGGCGAGCCAGGTACTATCCTTTGGGAGGTAACAGCGACCCCGGTCGATACCGACACTGGTGATGACTATTTAGAACGCGACCTCTACCACCCTGGGGTAACCCTGGATGCGGCGGATTACTTCACGCTTGAGTCCGGGACAACCTACTGGTTATCTACGTACTGGACATCTAAGTGGTTCTACTGGGCATGCTGGAGCAGCGGCAACATGATGGACTCAGAGAACGACGGCCCATGGTCAGATGTCGATCATGAAGCCATGTTCCGGCTCAGCGGCACCAATAACGGCTCCACAGTAGAAGAAACCACCTGGGGACAGATCAAGGCTCTCTAATCTAAGCAACGCAAGTGGTTATGTAGGGGCGCAGCGTGCTGCGCCCTTTCGTTTGACACATTGCTACTCCTGTGTTAGGCTGCTATTTGTGGAGAGCAGCTGACTCTCCCTGACCCTGTTCAACTCCAACGAAAGGAACATACCGTGCGCAAACTTACCGTTCTACTGATGCTGCTGGTGGCAGTGTCCTTCGCCAGCGATGCTTCGTCTGCGATCAGTCCCGAAGACAACACCGAAACAACCTCCACTGGCTATGTTGCGCCACTGGGCAGCAAGGCCGTCCTCTTCGATCAGGCTTACGATGGCCTCTGTGATAACGGTCGTTGGAGCAGCGGCGTATGGCGTCAGGCCGATGATTTCTCCCTCACAAATCCAGGTCGTATCGAGAATCTGGAATGGTGGAGCCTTTATACCGCAGCCCCCGGATCCGACTACAATGTCCGTATCTACGACGACAACAGTGGTGAGCCAGGTACGATGCTCTGGGAGGTGGCGGCAATAACCCCCACTGACACCGACACCGGCGATGACGCTTTTGGCTATGACATCTACCACACCGCTGTAACCCTCGACACGACAGACTACTTCCTCCTTGAGGACGGTACGACCTACTGGCTCTCTGCATACTGGTCCAGTGACAGGTTCTACTGGACGGTTTGGGACGGTGGCAACATGATGGAGTCGAACAATGATGGTCCGTGGAGCACCAATAGCGATATCGCCATGTTCCGACTCAACGGCACCGAAGACCTTGCCGCACCTGAGGTCAGCGGACAGGTTCCCGCCGATGGAGCAAGCGGCGTAGCCGTGAACTCGGACATCGTCTTCCACGTAACCGACGACTGCTTCGGCGTTGACACCAGCACCATCGCCTTCAGTGTAGAGGACTCTGCGAAGTCCAACGGAGTTACCGCAAGCCTGTCGAGCGTAGGACACACCGGAGCGATCACTGGCGCCCTGGTTGTGGACGACACCGACCTCAACGACGTCATCTGCACCTTCACTCCCGATAGCGACCTGCCGCCGGATACCATCACCTGCACCGTCGCCGCTGGTCTGGCTGATGACGCTGGCAATGCAACCGGTGCGGACATCGTCTG
>JAIOSI010000002.1 GCA_021107695.1 bacterium | reverse complement strand
GGGGGAGGTGAGAACGGCTAGCCTCTCTACCGTGCGTTGCTACTCTTCCAGGCGCATGTTCAGGGCGAGGCCCATCAGCTCGCGGCGCAGGACGTTGAAGGATTCGGGGATGCCCGGCTCCGGGGCGTTTTCGCCCTTGACGATCGCCTCGTACATCCGGGAGCGTCCCACGACATCGTCGGACTTGACGGTGAGCAGCTCGCGGAGGATGTGGGCGGCACCGTACGCCTCGACTGCCCAGACCTCCATCTCGCCGAATCGCTGTCCACCCATCTGGGCGCGACCGCCGAGGGGCTGCTGCGTAACCAGAGAGTATGGTCCGATGGAGCGGGCGTGGATCTTTTCTTCGGCAAGGTGAGAGAGCTTGAGCATGTACATGTAGCCGACTGTTGCTGGTGAATCGAGAGGTTCGCCAGTCTTGCCATCGTAAATGACGCTTTTGCCGCTTTCGGGGAGTCCGGCTTTCTTGAGCAGAGCCTTGACCTCTTTCTCGGTGGCACCTTCGAAGACCGGGGTGGCGATGTGGATGCCTATCTCGTGCGCCGCCCAGCCGAAGTGGGTTTCGAGAATCTGCCCAACGTTCATTCGACTCGGTACGCCGTGGGGGTTCAGCACCATCTGCACCGGTGTTCCGTCGGGGAGATACGGCATGTCCTCGACGGGGACGATGATCGAGACAACGCCCTTGTTTCCGTGGCGTCCCGCCATCTTGTCGCCGACGCTGAGGCGGCTCTTCTTGGCAACGTAAACCTTGACGATGGAGTAGATGCCAGGCTTTAGTTCGTCGCCGCGCTCGATGCGCTCGATCTTGATCCGGGTCTGGAGGTCAACCCGGGCTTTTAGCTCTTCAAACCTGGTCAGTGCCTCGTCCATGTCCTCGCGGAGGTCATCGCCAAGCTCCATCATTCCGTTCTTGATGTCCTCGGCACGGGCGCGCGCCTCGGTAACCTTGAGCTTGGGCCACTCTTTGGAGAGAACCTCCAGCAGACCGTAGCCTTCCTCTTTGTCCAGCTCGTCGAGTTCACGGTCGCGCTGCTCGCGGAAGTTATCGATCTGCTGCAGCTCGTTATCGGTCAGCTCGTTGTTCTCCTCTTTGTTCTTTCGAGAGAAGACCTTCACGCCGATGACCTTGCCTTCGAGTCCCGGAGGAGCCTTGAGGCTGGCATCGCGAACATCCTTCGCCTTTTCACCGAAAATCGCCCGGAGCAGACCCTCTTCCGGGGTCAGCTCGGTTTCGCCCTTCGGGGCGACCTTACCGACGAGGATGTCGCCCTGCTCAACGCTGGCACCGATGCGGATGATACCCTCTTCGTTGAGGTTACGCAGGCTCTTGAGCGAGACGTTGGGGATGTCGGCGGTGATCTCCTCGCGCCCCAGGTTGGTCTCGCGGCATTCGATCTCGAACTCCTCGATGTGGATCGAGGTAAAGTAGTCGCCACGCACCAGGTCTGCGCTGATGACGATGGCATCCTCGTAGTTGTAGCCATACCAGGAGATGAAGGCGACGAGGATGTTCCGTCCCAGTGCCAGCTCGCCCCCTGAGGTGGACTGACCATCGGCGAGGACGGCTCCCGCCTTCACCCGGTCGCCCTTGCGGACGATGGGTTTCTGGTCAATGCAGGAGTCCTGGTTGGAGCGGACGTACCGCTGGAGGTAATAGACATCGCGAACCGGCTCTCCGCTGAAACCGTCGATCTCGGCGGTCTCGACTTCGATCCGGGTGGTCGCCTGATCGTTCTTATCGGTGTCGCCACCGACGTAAACGACCTCGCCGGGACGGGAAGCCACGACCAGCACGCCGGAGTCCCGCGCCGCGATACCCTCAACGCCGGTACCGATCAGGGGAGGCTCGGTGGTCATCAGGGGAACCGCCTGCCGCTGCATGTTTGAGCCCATCAGCGCGCGGTTGGCATCGTCGTGTTCGAGGAAGGGGATCAGCGAGGTGGAAATAGAGATGACCTGCTTCGGGCTGACATCCATGTAGCTGACCTCGGCGGGAGCCACATAGACGAAGTCGCTCTGCCGCCGCGCCAGGATTTCATCGCCGATGATCTTGCCGTTCTTGTCTATCGCCGATGTCGCCTGAGCAACGATAAGGTTCTCTTCGGAGGCGGCGGAGAGGTACTCGACCTCTTCGGTAACCACGCCGTCCACCACCTTGCGATAGGGGGTCTCGATGAGACCGAGCTTGTTGATGCGCCCGTAGGTCGCCAGGGAGCTGATCAGCCCGATGTTCGGCCCTTCCGGGGTCTCGATGGGGCAGAGCCGCACGTAGTGGGTGAAGTGAACATCGCGAACCTCGAAGGTCGCGCGGTCGCGGGAGAGTCCGCCCGGTCCGAGAGCGGAGATGCGCCGCTTGTGGGTCAGCTCGGAGAGCGGGTTGATCTGGTCCATGAACTGGCTCAGAGCCGAGGAACCGAAGAACTCCTTAATCGCTCCTGTCAGCGGCTTGGAGTTGATCAGGTCCGAGGGCATACAGCGTCCCGGCTCCTGCACCGCCATGCGGTCGCGGGCAACCCGCTCCAGGCGGGCGATGCCGACATGGCAGACGTTCTCTAAAAGCTCGCCTACGGAGTGGACAATGCGGTTGCCGAGGTGGTCGATATCGTCGGTGGTAACCCCGGACTGACCCGCCCGCAGCTTGAGCATATAGCGGCAGGTCTCGACGATGTCATCACGGTCGAGGCGATGCTCGTCGAGGGGGATATTCAGCCCCAGCTTGGTGTTGACCTTGGTGCGTCCGACGTTGCCCAGGTCGTAGCGACGGGCGTTGAAGAAGAGGGTGTTGAAGAACTTCACCGCCGCCTCGGTGTTCGGCGGCTCACCGGGGCGGAGCAGGGTATAAACCCGCAGTGCCGACTCCACCTTGCTCGGCATGGTGTCTTTGTCCAGGGTGTTACGGATGACCTGAAGCTCCATCGAGTCGGGGTCGGGCAGCACCCGCACCGCCTCCACGCCGTTCTCCAGCAGCCGGGCGTAGTTCTCCGGGCTGATCTCGGTGTCAGCTTCCAACAATAGCTCACCGGAGGAGAGGTCGATCACGTCATCGAGGGCAATGGAGCCTACTATGCGCTGGGAATCGCCAATCGGGAGCAGGTCGGGCAACAGGCGCACCTGACGCACCCCGGCGGCGACGAGGGAGTCGTAAACCTCATCGTCGATCAGCGTGGCGTACTCAAAGAGAACCTCGTCGGGCTGGTCGCTGGTGCTGTCGAAGATCTTTGTTGCCAGGGCACCGCCGACGATGCGCTTCTTTTCTTTGATCGGAATCGGATCGCCCGCACTAAAGAGAGCCAGAATCTCGGCATTGGAGGCATAGCCCAAAGCGCGCAGGAAGGTGGAAATCAGCATCTTCCGCTTACGATCGATGCTCAGGTGCATGATGTCGTGGGAGTCGATGGAGAAGTCGAGCCAGGAGCCGCGCACCGGGATAATCCGGCAGCTGTACTGCTTGCGCCCTCCGGGCTGCTGGTCTTCCTTAAAGAAGACTCCCGGCGAGCGGTGAAGCTGCGAAACGACGACGCGCTCGGCACCGTTAATAATGAAGGTTCCGGAGTCGGTCATCCGGGGCAGCTCGCCCAGATAGAGCGTCTCCTCGCGCATGTCGATGAGCTGCTTGTCCTCTTTGTGCTTGCGGTCAACGGAGTACACGTGGAGCTTGAAGGTTACCCGCAGCGGCGCGCCGTAGGACATGTCGCGGTCCATGCACTCTTCGATCTCGTACTTGGGCAGGTCGAGCTTGTATTTGACAAACTCCAGCTCGAAGACCCCGGAGGGATCCTCGATGGGGAAGACCCGGTCGAAGGCGTACTGCAGCCCCTCGTTGAGCCGTCTGCCCGTGGGGACATTGGACTGGAGAAAGTTGCGGAAGCTGTCGCGCTGGACCTTCAAAAGGTCGGGTAGCTCCATCGATCTGGGGAGCTTGCCGTATGATTTTCTCTCTATCTTCTTCATACTGTTCCGCTGTGCCATGAAGGGACTTCCTTCTCTTCGGGAGGTTTTTAGCGAAAACGTAAAATATCGATATTAGTCTGCTCTGGACAACCACGGGGGACTAAACCCTGCGGTTTCTTAAAATCCATCCCGTAGGGACACGGCATGCCGTGCCCCTACAACCGCAACGTAGTTTTCATTTTTGAGGACACACCGTGTCCCGCGATTTTCAGAATCAATCGGAAGACAATTACGGCCTCAATCGTTGTTACGACGAGGCCTGCTGGGTAATTCCCTACTTCCTTATTGTGGAATTGATAAAAGACAACACGAACCCGCCGCCCCGGACGGGACAATCGAGTTATTTATCTTCGCGGTCAACCGTCCTGGAGGAATAATGATTATTCCCACGCAAGGGGGCTGGACAAGGGGGTTTAATCCCTTGCTGGTTATACAGTGTACTTCCGTTCCGGCGGGCCGACCGGTCGGTCGGCCCCTACAGAACATCAAAACCAGATCAGTGTAGCGACCATCGGGAGCGGCAATATCTCAAGGTTTTCTGGGCGAAGCCCAGCCCTGTGATGCAACGCACTGCCTATGGGCAGACCAAGTTAGTTGACACCGAACGCGGGAATAACCATCGTCCGGCTATTTTTGTACTCGCGTAAGTGTGATGCAACGCACTGCGTTGCTACTTGATCTCGACGATGGCGCCGACTGCTTCGAGCTGCTCTTTGATCTTGTTGGCTTCGTCCTTCTCGATACCCTCTTTGACCGGACCGGGGGCACCGTCGACCATCTCTTTAGCCTCTTTAAGACCGAGACCGGTGATGGCACGAACCTCTTTGATGACCTGGATCTTCTTGTCGCCAAAGCTGGAGAGGATCACGTCGAAGTCGGTCTGCTCGTCATCGTCGGCAGCACCACCGGCGGCACCGGGGGCAGCGGCTACGGCGACGGGGGCAGCAGCGGAGACACCAAACTCTTCTTCGAGTTCTTTGACCAGTTCGGACAGCTCAAGCACGGTCATGCCGCGCAAAGCTTCTTTGATTTCGTCTTTTGACATCTTTCCTCCGAAAAGCGACGGTTGGTGTCGCTTGACTTGTGGTTGTGTTTGAAAAAGGTTTAGTTGTTCAGGTTTAGCGGGTAACGCCTACTCGCCGGCGGCTGCCTTTTGGTCGGCAATCGCCTTGACAACGCGGACGAAGCTGGCTGGCAGTTGTCCCAACAGTCCAACGAAGTTGGAGATGGGAGCGTTGAGGGTACCGAGGAGCTTGGCACGCATCTCTGGCAGCGGCGGCAGCTTGGACAGCTCGATAACATCTTTTTCGTCGAGTATCTTGTTAAAGAGCCAGCCACCACGGATTTCCAGCTTGTC
>JAIOSI010000096.1 GCA_021107695.1 bacterium | reverse complement strand
CTTCCTCGGTCGGCTCTGTGGAGTGGCGACTCGCTCTCGTGTCTGGAGCGGCGAGCTTCGCCAGGTCTGGAAGAAGCTGCCGGAAGCTGAACGTTCACCCCATCCGCCGAAGCTGGTGGACACCCGCAAAACCCTTCCCGGCTGGCGCGAGCTGGACAAGTACGCCGTTCAGGCGGGAGGAGCGGGAAACCATCGCCACGACCTGGCTGGTGGAATCCTGATTAAAGACAATCACCTTCTCGCCGCCGGCGGAGTCTCCAAAGCTCTTCATGCCGCCAGAGACCGCGCCCCGCACTCCCTGCGCCTCCAGGTAGAGGTTACCACGCTGACAGAGCTGGATGAGGCGATTACCACCGGCGCGGAGGCGGTTCTGCTGGACAACATGGACGACGCAACCCTGACCACCGCCGTGGCTCGATGTCGGGAAGCCGGGGTGCTGTCCGAGGTTTCCGGTGGAGTTACCCGGGAAGCCCTTCCGCGCCTCGCCGCGATTGGTTCCGACCTGATAAGCTGCGGCGCGCTAACCCATTCTGCTCCAAATGCCGATGTCGCCCTGGACTTTGACAAAAAAGCTTAACCTACACAAACGGGACGCATTTGCTTGATTTACCTTTGACTGTGTACGTCCGCCCGTAGGGGCGTGTTGCAATACGCCCCTACCAATGGCGTATTTATGTGATGGTTCAGTTTTGAAATAACTCCAGGATATTCTGAGGACATCTGGGTACCCAGTTGTTCAAAGGTCTCAAAATATGGATAACTCTCTGCCCCAGCTCCATATCATCTGGCGACCCGTCGAGTTCGACTCTGTCGGTGGCGTGCCAGCCCTGCAAGAGGAATACAGGCGATTGATCGAGGCCAACGGTCATGCCTGGTGGACTCAGCGGTTGCCTCAGAGCTACGTTCGCCTGCTGCGCCACCTTCTCGAACAGAAACAGGCGGTTTACCTCTATCCTCTGGAAGACCCCCGTGAGGTCGGTGCCAATGTCTTCCGTCTGCGGGCGCGGATCAGCGAGGTGCTTTTTAACGCCGACGGCTCGTTCCTGCCCCAACCCGATGACAGCCTGCCCTACCATCGAGCAGCGGATCAAAAAATATCCTCCTCGTGCTGGGTGCGGCTCTTTGAGCTAGAAGAGCTTCCGCCGGATCAACGCCCCAAACTGGCGAACTACGTGCTGCTACCCTACGGAGATCGACTGACCGATGCTCTGCATAAAAACTTCTCGCAGGGTTTCATCATCCGTGATAACGAATACTTCTCCTTCCGTACCTCCCGACTGGCACGCCGTTTGCTGACTCTACACGAGATGTCGAAGCCGATCATTGGTCAAAGCGCGCAGGAAGAACATCAGCTGGGTACAATTGGCAAAGAAGCCAGCGAACGGATGAGCGGCGATACCTCAATCGGCGAAGTTTCCATCAACATGGTCAACCGCGATGTCTCGCTTTCTTTGGCAGATAAAAGGCTGGGAGAGCGAATCGCGGGAAATAGCTCCAGCGGAGAGCTTAGGGTAAACACCAACGATCATTCCCTGCTGGTGTCAGGTTCGCAGGAGTTAGCCGACGAGAAACTGCACAGCTCCGGAGAGATGACCATCGAGCTCAACCAGGACAACGCGAGGGTTACCGGGCAACAGTCCGAAGAAACCTTCAAGCTGGACAAACCGCTGGTCAGCGATAAAGAGGGAGAGGTCATTGACGAGCGGCTTCTGGAGCTGGGGATCGACTGGGAAGTGCTGCGCAAAATGCGCAAGAAGATGGCGACGATCTCTCACCACGACGAGCCTGTTCCTTCAACAGAGGTGATCAAACCAGAAGAACCAGCGGGAGAAAGCCTCTTTGCGTCGGATGAGTTCAGGAAAGATCTGCGAGCGATTTCCTCACTGGCACCGGAGGTGTCGGAAGAGGAAGAGTTTATTGCTCCGGTCTCCGAGATTACTCCGGAAGATTTGGTAATAGATATCCCCAGTGTGGATGAGGTTGTCGCTGGCTGGACAGGAGCCTCTGCACCAGAACCTGAATCACCAGTGGTTGAGGTTGAGTCGGTCGAGAAGCCCGCGAGTAATATTCCCAGCCTGGATGAGGTTGTCGCGGAGTGGCAGAAAGAACAGGTTAACGCTCCCGCAGCGGCGGACATTCCCGTTGTCCCTGTAACGCACTTTGATGAGATTGCCCCGCCGATAGAGCCAATCTCTGCCGTAACCGAAGCAGAGGCTAAGCCTCCCTTCCCCGATGTTGAGGTCGCTCTCGGTACACCGACGATTGCCAGCTCCACCGTCCAACCTGAAGCAAAACCGGCTGATATGCCCGCGCCAGCTCACACCAGCGACGAACTGTCTTCCCTGCCCACCGAAGAGCAGCCTTTCCCCGATCTTCCACCTCTGGCAGAACCAATTTCTAAAACTTCGGGAGAATCCGGCTCTGGGAAGCTGCTTATTCCCACCGTGGACGCGCTCCTTGCCGGGGTTGAGGCGAGGGAAAAACGCCAAAAGCCAATAGACGAAGTCAAAGAGCTGACCCTGTCTCTTCCTAAAGATGTGGCGGAATCGATCAAGCGGATTCAGGATCACCTGGTAATCGACAACGAACAGATCGCCCACATCATCACCAACCTGCTCCTCGGTAAGCATGTGATCATCGGTGGTCCCACCGGTAGCGGCAAGACCACCCTGGCACGGCTCCTGCCCTCGCTGGTCTGGAACATCTACCCGGAGATGTCCCAGGCACTCTCTGGCTGGGATACCGATGAGCTTCTCGGTTCGGTTTACAACCTGCCCGATGGTGGGGTCGCCGTCTCCGGGGTTCTCACCCGTACAGTGCTGAAGAATTATGCCTCCGAGGACGACGGCTACAGCCGCGCCAGCTATCGCGCTCCCAATGGGGCGGTCTATGACGGTGTCTGGCTGGTTCTCGATGAGCTGGACAACTGCAACTGGAGTCAGGTTCTCGGCGATTTTCTTGCCTCCTGCGATGCCCCCAGCCTCAGCATCTCCGCGACCAACACGCCGGATGAGACCATCAACATTCCGATTCCCAAAGATTTCCGTCTGCTGGCAACCTTCAACGATCCCCAGGGATTTTTGGATAACAGCGGTCTTTCTCAGTCCACCCTGCGTCGGGTTGCCTATGTGGAGCTGCGCTCTCCGAGTAACGAAGATGAAGAACGCCAGGCGGTGCGTAAGAAGGTCCAGACCACGGTGTACGACCAGCTTGGACTTGCAACAAAGGAGACTGCTCTCTCCGATCAGCTCGAAAACACCCTCTTCCGACTGGTTCGCTTCATCCGCTGTTATCAGGACATCGGCACTGCCCCGCTGATAACCATCCTCTCTGACATTCAGGTGGAGGTACAGATGGGGCTGGAGCCGTGGCACATTCTGGACGAGGCAATCGCCACGAACATCCTGCCGCTGCTGCGCGACCTCTCGGTGGCAGAGCTGCGACTCATCGGCAACCTGGCATCCAATACACCGGAGCGCATCCTCGCTTTCTTCGCCAGCAATCTGCCGACCCGTTATTCCGATGACTCCTTCCGCAGTCAGCTCCACAGCTTCCTGACCTTCCTGTACAAAACTGCGGTCTATCGCAAAGACCCCAGTGCCGAGGAGTTTGACGAGCTGCGCAAGCTGGCAGGAGCTGCCATCAATCGAGCTGATGTTAGCAAGCTGGCAACGGCTCTGGAGCCGAGAGAGGGTAGCCTGGCAGGCGCGTTGCTGCCCAGCGTTCGCCTGGGGACGATGCTCTACGATACCATCCGGAGCATCACCCAGCAGATTAATAGCCTGATGTAGTTGATCTGCCTGTGGAATAACTCAACCGCATTGAAACGGTGGTGGTACAATGTATAGGGGTACGGCGCGCCGTACCCCTACGAATGCAAACTAGCGAAACAACCTTTTTTACGAGTATCTGAGGATATCCATCCGATGAGAAAAGCAAAGCCAGAAAAAAAGGAAAAATCTCAATTGTTGCGGCAATGGCCCGGTTATCTGATAAAGGCAGCCGTCGGCGCACTGGGGGCGATTCTGCTTCAGCTTGCTGTGGATTACGCCTACGCCTCGCCCGACCTCTCTTTCTACTCCCAGCTTGCCAACTTCTTCAGCTTCTTCTCCTTCTACTTCCTGGCACAGCTCCTATTCCCCCTGGTGGTCGTCCGACTGAAGGCAATCCCCACCGCCCTCGGTCTCAGCCTGGCGATGGGCGGTCTGCTGGGTTACTTTGTTCTTTCCTTCTTCGCCGTTCCGGGCAGCGAGTTCTCTCTCGGTCTTGAACAGATGATCAACATCTTCGTCCTGGGGGTGTTGCTGGGACTACTTACCGGAGTAGGCTGGATGATCTCCAAGGGCAAAGCCCTCGGCTTCTATTTGGGCTTCCTTGTCTCGATAACTATCGTCGCCCTTTGCTATCACTTCGCCACGCCGGAGTCCCTGCGGCTGAACCTGAGCGTTGTTCGGCAGGGATTAACCGCCCTGGCGAGCTACCTTCCCGTCGTAGCGTTGATCTGGTGGCGGCATCGCCCCAGCGACGGTGAAGAATCAAAAACAGCATGATAGCCCGGCATCGCTTCACCGTTATCGCGGGAGTGTCTTTGGCAGGGGCGGCGTTGCAGGCTGGACTAGCTTTCCTCCTGTGCATCCCCGCCCCGCTGGATTTCTTTCTGCATTCCCTCCTCTGTTATGCTTCCGCTCTGCTTCTCTTCAGCTGGCTGGCACGGCTCCCCGCATTTACCAACAGAGCCTACCTGCTCGCCCCTCTGGCAGGTTCACTGGTTAGCGGTTTTTTCGGTCTGGCCCTCGGTCTTTGGGGATTCACTTCGCTTGCTCGGCTGCTCTTCGACCTCACCGTGGCAGGAATCATCGGCTGGAGCCTCAGTG
>JAIOSI010000312.1 GCA_021107695.1 bacterium | reverse complement strand
CCCGTGGACGAGTTCCTCTCCAGAGGGGAGAGGGGGAAAACAATTGACAACGCACCGCGTTGCCGCTGCCTATTCCCAGACCTTGCGCAGGGCCGCGCTGATGCGTCCGAACTCCGCTGTGGCGCGAATTGAATCGAGGTCGTGGTCTTCGAGCATTCGCAAGGAGAAGAGGCGGAAGGTCGTGCGCAGCCAGCTCAGGGCTTCCTCTTCGCTACCCAGCAGAGCGTTGACGCAGGCGATGGAGAAGGCGATGTTATCGCTCATCGGGTCGAGCTTGAACGCCTGATGCCATAGTTCGAGGGATTCCTCGAACTCCTCGCCCATGTACTTGTCCCACGCCTCTTTGTAGTATGCCAACGATGGATCGCTGTTCGATTTCCCCGGCCACTGCCCCGTTGCCAGATAATCCGAAGCAACGAGAATCTCCTTGAACTCCTCGGTATCCTGTATTGGAGACAGCTCTTTGTCGTCGAGGCGGTCGGAAACGGAGAGCTTCAGCGACTCGTGGAGCCACTCCAGAGCTTCTTCTTCCTCACCAAGCTGGGCGTAGGCGGTGGAGAGACTCCAGGCGACCTCGTTGTCCTCTTCGATAGCAAAGGCGGCTTTCCACTCCACGATGGCAGCCTCGTAATCTCCGGCGTTATAGGCATCCTGCCCGTCCGCCACCATCTCGTTCTGTTCCAAGCTGGATTGAAGCTCCTCGACCTCGCTACAGGCGGCAGCCAGCAGCACAAGAACCCCAACAGCGACGATCAGCAGCAGTTTCTTCATCATCCACCTCATGGTCAATCTCAACGTTTACTTCATCTATAATCCAGACAATTCCCACTAACCAAGAAGCATTGTACAATAATGTAAGAGAGATTGTCGCCGTCGCTGTCCAGATTCGCAATTAATTGAACGACCGTGTTATCATCGACTCATGCTAAACTACACCATGATGTTATTTGGCATAACTCGAAAGCGTAGCTACTTTCTCGTTTTGTAGGCTACCGCTTGATTGTCTGAATTTCAGTAACCATAACAAATGTCTGATGTTACAGGATCGCTAAGAGTCTCAGCCAAGCCGGACGCTACGCTGCGAAGGCACCTATGCCAAACTACACCACAGTAATCAATCCGCCGGACTGGGAGCAGCTTCTCTCTGGCTGGCTCGACGCTCCGCCCTGCCAATCCGAACGCTGGGCGCGGCTGAAGGCACACTACGGTTACGAGTCGCTTCGTCTGGCGGTGCTGAATAGCGACGGCTTGCCCCTGGCAATGGGACAGCTGCTCCGCCGTCGGCTGCCGTTGATTCGCCGCCACTGGCTCTACTGCCCTTACGGACCGCTGTGGAAGAGCGATCATCCGGTGGCACTGGAGCAATGGCTCACCGCTTTGAAAGAGCATGATTTCGCCAGCCGGGCGGCGGTGCTGACCATCGAGCCACGGCTATTAGAAGAAGACGATGCGGCGGCGGAGATTCTTCCGAGCCTTGGCTTTCGTCGGGGGACGCAGGATGTTCAGCCACGTGGCAGCCTCTGGCTCGATTTGACGAAGGGTGAAGAGGAGCTTTTCGCCGGATTGGAGAAGCGCACCCGCTACAACGTCGGTCTGGCGGAGCGTCGAGGCGTGGAGATTACCCTCGCCAACAGCGAAGCCGGTGTTGGCACCTTCTACGAACTCCTCGAAGAGACGATGGGACGGCAGCGGTTCCTCGCCCACGACCAGAAATACTTCCGCCGGGTCTGGGAAGCCTTCGGTCCGGAGCAGGCTGACCTGCTGCTGGCATCTTACGAGGGCGAACCGACCGCCGGAGTCTTCCTCCTCTACAGCGGGCGCAGTGCCTACTACGTTTATGGTGCCAGCACCCGCCGACACTCCAAGCATAAGGGTGCGCAGCTGCTCCAGTGGCGAGCGTTGCTGCGGGCCAAAGAGCGCGGGGCGGAGTTCTACGACTTCTGGGGCGCGCCGGTTGACCCCCAGCCCGACCATCCCCTCTACGGAGTCTATCAGTTCAAGAAGGGCTTCGGCGGACGGCACATCGCCCTGATCGGAGCGCAGGACCTCACCCTCTCCGCCTTCGGAGGTTGGAGCTGGCGAGTGGGGCTACCGTTGTTGCGCAAAACCCGCAACCTCCTCGTCCGGGGTCGCACGGCGGATGTCTTGGACTAGGCAACGGCAACGTGGTGCGTTGCATCACAGTACCGGGCTTCGCCCAGAAAACCTCGCAAAAGTACAATCACCATTTAGCTACCCTCTCCCCTCTGGGGAGAGGGGCTGGGGGTGAGGGGTGGAATAAAAAAGGGTGGACACAAGGTTCGCCCCTACGGGTATCCTGTGGCATAACAAAAGGGCGCAGCGTGCTGCGCCCCTACAACCCCCTGTGATGCCTGTAGGGGTACGGCATGCCGTACCCTCGTTTTATATCCCATTGCGTGATAGCAAAAGGGCGAACACAAGGTTCGCCCCTACGTTGTAGTTACAAAGTTGTTGAGCGACCAGCGGGAGCGGACGATCTCAAGGTGTTCCGACCGCAGGTCGGTCTTGTGGTGCAGCACACCGCGCTGCTAAAAGGGCGCAGCGTGCTGCGCCCCTTACGTTGTAGTTACAAGGTTGTTGAGCGACCAGCGGGAGCGGATGATCTCAAGGTGTTCCGACCGCAGGTCGGTCTTGTGGTGCAGCGCACCGCGCTGCTATAGCAGCTTGGCGATCGCCTCGGCGACCTCCATGCTGTTGGCGGTTCCTTTGCAGTCGTAGGTCTTGGGAGTCTTCGGGTCGGCGTAGAGCTTCTCCACGGCGTTCCAGATCTTATCAGCGGCTTCGTTCTCGCCAAGCCACTGGAGCATCAGCCGACCAGCGAGGATCTGTGCCGTCGGGTTGAGCTTGAACATTCCAGCGTACTTTGGTGCGGAGCCGTGGTTCGGCTCGAAGACACCGTAGTTCTTGCCGAGGTTGGCACTGGCACCAAAGCCGAGACCGCCGACAAGCTGACTTGCCTCGTCGGAGATGATGTCGCCGAACATGTTCGTCGTAACCAGCACGTCGTAGGACTGCGGGTTCTTGATAAGCCACATTGCGGTGGCATCAACGTTCTCTTCGTTGGTCTCGATGTTCGGGTATTCCTTCGCCACTTTGCGGAAGATCTCCAGGAACATTCCGTCGGTCTGGCGGATAACGTTGGCTTTGTGGACACCGGTGATCTTCTTGCGTCCCTCACGGTCGGTGAACTCGAAGGCGGAGCGGATGATGCGCTCGCAGCCCTTGCGGCTGAAGACCCGGCAGGAGATCGCCACATCGTCTTCGTCGGCAAAGCGTTCGAGGTTGGGCAGGATACCGATCAGTTCTTTGGGCATGGGGCGAGCCTCGACGGCGGAGTAGAGACCTTCGGTATTCTCGCGGAAAACGACCATGTCGAGATCGTCGCGGTAGTTCATCGGTACGCTAGGAATAGACTTAGATGGGCGCATATTGGCGTAGAGGTCAAGACGCTGGCGAATCTGAAGAATCGCGCTCTTGAATCCTTTAACGCCGGGTTTGGAGGTAATCGCGCCGAAGAAACAGGCGTCGGTTGACTCCAGAGCCTTCCAGGTTTCCGGGGGAACGGTGTTGCCTTTGGCCTCCCACATGCACCAGCCGGCATCGGCATCAATCCATTCGATGTCGAGGTTGAGTGCGTCCATAACGATCATGGCTGCCTTCATCACGTCGTGTCCGGCATCATCGCCAGGGATCCGACAGATCTTGTAGCCCATCGCGCTCCTTTATCGGGTTAACGGTGGTATCAAGGTTTACCCTCTTCTCTGTTGAAGAGAGCGTGGATGAGGAGGTTCGAGGAACTGCGAGATGGTAGCACGGAGTCCTGTATCGAACAACCCCTAATTGCAGCTTGAGGTGGAATAAAAAAAGCGAGGCGTTTGACCCCGCTTCGTTGTGTCTAAGTAGCTAGTAATAGAAGCGATGTTTGATTGAACCCCAAGTTTCATGGCCACACTGTCCACTGTTGCCTGCGCCGTAAGAGGAGATAATTTCCCACAAATCAGAAATTAACCACTTGTCGTCCACCTTTGTCATCTCGATTTTGCATAGATGTCGAGCAGGGTAGGTGATGTTGTCATCTGGCAATGTTACATAGAGGGAAAAGGGAACCTCATCCAAAACAAAGGTGTTGACATCATCGGCTGGTTCTTCAAACTCAGGCAGAGTTAAGGTTAGCTCGATGTTCTCTGCGCCTACGGCATTGAACATGTTCTCAGTCGAGTTTATGTCTTCTTCGTAGCTGAAGGTCTCCGGTGCATCCCAAAGCTGTTGATCCTGCTCGCAAAAGTGGAACAGATAGCTGTTCGCGTCCAGCGTTGCCTTGTAGGCAGCGAGGTCGGCGTTGTTGTACGCCGTTTCCAGTGCCTTGAGCAGATCGGCGATGGGGGCAGGTTCTGCGTCCGTGGGAGTATCGCAGGCGATGAAGAGCGTTCCGAGTACGAAGAGCAGGATAATGAACCAGCGCATTGTTACCTCCGAGAAGTAGGTGAATGTGAGAAGGCAGATAGTAGCATAGAGTAGCAAATTGAACAAACTTGATTATTACCTGATGCCGTTAGATAAGGTAACGAAGGGCGAAGATAAGCTTCGCCCCTACAAAAACCACGAGAATGTTAGCTGTAGGGGCAGGCCCCGTGCCTGCCCAGTTTTTACGAAGGGCAACCACAGGGGGTTGCCCCTACAAAATCTAGCACACCGCGCTGCTACAGCAGCCAGGCGAAGACCCCTGCCATCACAAAGCAGCTGATGGTGCCATTGACGAACTCCACGGCAAGCAGCGGTTTGGGGTAGGTGGTCTGGGTGGCGGTGTCGATGTAGCGGGGGATGATCTTCGTTACGAAGAGTCCCAACCCGAAGAAGAGGGTATCGAGCCAGAAGGTTCCCGGCAGTACCGGGCGGACAAAGTAGAAGACAAAGGTCCAGAGCAGCCCCTGCGCCAGAACGCCTAGGAAGGTAACCAGCAGATAGACCGACTGCTTTTTCCATATCTTGTATCCGGGCGAGCCTTCGGCTTTTTTGAAAATCTTGGCCACCGGCGGATTCATATAAAGCCCGCCACCGACGACGAACCAGATCACCGCCGCTGCTCCGGCAGCCATGAGGATTTGTACAATGTCCATTTGTCTCCCTGTTAGAGGTGATTGGTTTATTGTAGGGGCGAACCTCGTGTTCGCCCTCGTAATTCTGCCCCCCATCCCGACCTTCCCCCCAAAGGGGGGAAGGGGACGAGGTGTATCGACCAGCGGGAGCGGACGATCTCAGGGTGTTCTGGGCGAAGCCCAGTCTTGTGGTGCAGCGCACCGCGCTGCCAGCTTGAAGCTGGACACACTTTCGCGACTAATACAAAACAACTAACTAAGCAACTGTCCGCGTTTAATCGCTCCCGCTGGTCGCTTGCAAATATTGTCTTGATGTGTGGGCTTCTCAGGGTGTTCTGGGCGAAGCCCAGTAT
>JAIOSI010000078.1 GCA_021107695.1 bacterium | reverse complement strand
GGCGAAGAGCGGGTCGCTGAGATCGAAGCCCGCACCGAGAAAGACATCGCCGCGATTCAGGAAAAAGCAGAGCAGAACAGCCCCGCCGCCCTGAAGCTCATCGTCGCCCGCCTGGGTGTCGAATAGCGGATTTGTGTGCAAGCCCTTTGAAAAAAACACTTTCGTTTTGTTCACCTCCAACCGTGTACATCCGCCTGTAGGGGCGTATTGCAATACGCCCCTACCAATGGCGTACTTGAAAGGCACTTCCAGAGACTGTTGCGAAAAGACCAAAATCACAAAATGAGGCGATAGCCTGTCCTCACGGAGATAATGTAATCCGCCGCAGGGACACGGCACGCCGTGTCTTCGTAAGCCGCCAATCATATTACCGCAATCTGCCGAGACTTAACACTACCGGAGTAAATCCCACCAATGGCGAATTCCAGAGTAAAGCGTATTGAGCTACTGCTCCACAAAAACCAGCGTGCCGAGGTGCTGGCGACCCTTGCCGATGCCGGTGCCGTCGAGCTGGAACCGGCGGAGCTGGAACAGTTCGCCGAGCTGGAACATCCCGACGGTGAGCGCGCCAAGGTCCAGCGGAAGAACCTCTCCCGAATCAAAGACGCGCTGGAGTATCTGGAACGCTTCGCGCCGAAGCTCGGCTTCCTTGCCGGAATGAGCGGGCGCAAGGTTACGGTGGACTCCTCCACCCTGAAAGAATACGATCGCCACTTCAACGCCACCGAGGTCAGTGAGCGGGTCCTTGCCGTAGAGGCGCGGGAAAACGAGCTGACCACCCAGCTGGCACGGCTAAACGAAGAGCGTGAGCTGGTCGCCTCGTGGAGTAACCTCACCGTTCCGCCAGGTAGCCTCGGCGAGTCCGACTCCACCGTTCAGATGGCTTATTCGCTCAACCGTTCCCTCTTCGCCAGCCTGCGAGAGCAGCTAACCGCTGCCGCTGGCGAGCTTTACGAGTTTGCCCCACTCTCCAAAGCCAAAGACTCCGGGCAGTTTCTACTGGTCTGGCACAAGAGCGTCAACGATGATTTCCGCACGGTGCTGAAGGGCTTCGACCCCGCGCCCTGCCCGCTCTCCGGCTCGCTGACTCCGCAAAAGCAGCTACTCCGCCTGGAAGAGGAGATCGCCTCCACCAGGTCGGAACTCGAAGCGACGCTGAAAGAGGCGAACGAGCTGCTGGAGCATCTGGAGCCGCTCTACCTCTCTCTGGACAAAACCGATACCCACAGCCAGGGCGAGGGACACGTTGCCCTGGCACTGGCAACCGAAGAGACGATCTATCTGCGGGGCTGGGTTCCGGAGATCGCCATCACCGGCGTGAAGCAGATCCTCAAACGCCTCGACCTCGCCTACTACGAGTTCCGCGACCCCACCGCCGAGGAAGACCCGCCGATCTACCTGCACAACGTCGCGCCGATTCGCCCCTTCGAGATGGTAACCGACCTCTACGGGCGACCCAATCGTGGTGAGAGCGACCCGACTCCCTTCTTCGCTTTCTTCTTCGCCCTCTTCTTCGGAATCTGCCTCACCGACGCTGGCTACGGCTTCCTGCTGGCGGGCATCGCCGGGCTGATGCTCTGGAAGATGCCGCTGGCAGAGAACTCCCGCAAGATGATGAAGATGATGATCATCGCCGGGTTCTTTACGATGGTTGTCGGGCTGCTGACCGGAGGAATCTTCGGTCTCGACTTCCGCGCCCTGAACATCCCCGAGGTCGCTGACTTCCTCGACAGCATCGAGGTTGTTAACCCGCTCAAACCCGGGCAGATGTTCAACTTCTTCTACCTCTCCCTGGGGCTGGGCTACGCTCACCTGCTCATCGGCTACCTGATCGGCTTCTTCGAGGCACTCAAGCAAAAAGACAAGAACGAGGCGTTCTTCCGCAAGCTGCCCTGGGCGTTGGTGATGATCCTGATCGCCATTGCCGTGGGGCTGCCGATGCTCACCGGAGGCGATGCCACCTGGGCGTGGTACGCGCTGATCGCCGTGGGAGTTTACGTGCTGCTCTTCTCCGGCGTGGGCGACAATTCCGGTCTGCCCCGAATCGGTGCAGGGTTCTTTAACCTCTACTCCGGTCTCTCCGGGCTGTTCTCCGATGTCCTCTCCTACGCCCGGCTCTTTGCCCTGGGGCTGGCAACCGGGGTTATCGCCAGCGTCGTCAACACGATGGCGTTCGATAGCTCCGCCATCGGTATGGTGATTATCCTCGTCGTCGGGCATCTGTTTAACCTGGCAATGAATGCGCTGGGAGCCTTCATCCACACCGCCCGGCTGCAGTTCGTCGAGTTCTTCGGCAAGTTCTACGAGGGCGGCGGACGCACCTTCGCCCCCTACGCCCACTCCATCAACCACACCGTGCTGAAGAAGTAGGGAACCTTACATTCGGACGCGGCATGTCGCGCCCCTACAAAAGAAACCTCGCCAATAAATGGAAAAAGCTCCACCGTTCCGCTATACTAGATGAATCCTCTAGCCGAACAGCGAACCATTCAAGAGTCCGGGGGCATTGCGGGCTAAAGGACAGAACTGATAACACCCGTGGACTAAACAGGTTACATACAAGGAGGAAAGATGAAGAAGCTACTCGTTCTTGCGCTGGTGCTGGTGTTTATCCTCCCGGCAACGGCAACCGTTTGGGGACCTGGTGGTCGTGATGATGACGATGATGATAGTGGAGATTCCGGCGGCAGCAGCGGCAGCGGTACTGTTGATCTGCTCCCGATGAGCGAGGTTCCCGATGGAACCGTTTACTACGTTCCTACCAACCTCTCCGTAAAGCGCAGTGCTGACTTCCTGAATGTGCTTTACATGGCGTTCTTCAGCCGCACTCCGGACAAAAGCGGTTACGAGAACAACCTGAGTAAGCTCACCAGTGGAACCAGCCGGGCGAGGCTCGTGGTTTCCTTTGCCGAGTCCAGCGAAAACACCAGGGTTCGCGGAAGTTCCACCGACATCAACTTTGTCGTTACGCTTTACAACACGCTGCTTTACCGAAGCCCTGACCAGGAAGGTCTCAGCAACTACTATAACCACCTGCGTCGTGATAGCTGGAGTCGCGAAAAGGTCGCTCAGAAGTTCCTCGACGGCGACGAATACGCCGGCAAGCATGTGGGTGCTCCGTAGCCGAAGATCATATCAAAAGACAATGGGGCTGATTTGCCTCAGCCCCGTTGTCTCTACTCCATATACCAACCACTGCTTTTATAACTTCTTTTCCCACATGACATAACAACACTAGTAGAATAGTATGGGACTTGTTTGGTCCTATCTTGGTGCCGCCCTTGCGGTAGCATTGGCCGGAATTGGCTCGGCAATCGGAATTGGCTTCGTAGGTCAGGCCGCCTCTGGCGTGATGAGCGAAGATCCCCGCAACTTCGGTAAGTACCTCGTGCTGACCGCCCTTCCCGGAACCCAGGGAATCTACGGCTTCGTTGCTGGCTTTATGACTCTGCTCAAGAT
>JAIOSI010000166.1 GCA_021107695.1 bacterium | reverse complement strand
CGAAGGTGAAATAGCCGTCGCTCAGGCGTTCGCCATAGATAGTCGAACCTTTGAAGGTCATGGCGATAGCGTACCAGTGGTCGGCAACCGGAGCAGCACCATCCCAGTAACTACCAAGGCTGGCATAGTCGGGCGAAGGACCATCGAAACGATAAATAGTCATGTCGTTCTCGTCAATCTCCAGCTCATAATATGTGTTAGAGCTGGCGGAGCCACGCCCCAGTACGGCAACACAGGAGCCAAGACTGCCGGAATGGCTGATCAGGGCTTCTACGGCGTAGTCGGTAACACCGAGATCAGGGGTAACTACGAAGCCATCCGCCGGAGAGCCGATCTGCTCGCCGTGGAGATAACCACCGGTTACACTCCAGGATCCCCGTCCCACTGGCCAGTTGGCAGCAGTCCAGCCACCGTCTTCAAAGTCATCGCCAAAGAGGAAGGGACCGTGGATGTCGCTGGTTGAAGCCGCACTGTTATTGCCGTAATAGACGTAGATGGTTTTGGCAGATCCTGCTGGAATACCGGGGACATTGATCCAACACTCCGCCGAGGTAGAGCTGACGATGTTACTCTCCCAGTGAGCCAAAACGGTGGCGTGGTCTTCGTCAATGAAGCGGATGTCGGAAAAATCGGCGTTCATATCGAAATCGTAGGTCAGCTCAAGATAGATCGCAAAATCGGTAAGAGCTTCACCGTTGACCGTGTTGTCCACGGTGATCTCCGCGCGGCGGGTCCAGTCGTGATCCCACCAGGGTTCCGTCATGGGGATGGGATTAGTAGCCAGACTGATCGGAGCCGCCAGGGAAGCGGCGAAGGTAACGAGCATGAGGAGCAAGACGGTTTTGCGTAACATTGGTTCTCCTTTTGGTGTACGTGCGGGTTACGTTTAGTGAGCGTGGAATGGAGTAACATCCACTTTCCACCGTAGTATTGTATGCGCATAGCGTCAGTGTGTCAAGGGACAGGTTTGTTTTTTATGCTTTGGCTGTATTGACAAAGGACGAAGACAAGCTTCGCCCCTACCCTACAAACAAACGTATTCTAAACATTCTTATGGTTTTCCGCGCTGCCTCTTGTGTTGAAAGGTGGAGCTGGGTTAAACTTAATGCTCTTTGTTTTCAAGCCGCCTGGGGAAAATGGCTGACCTAAAATCCAGAGACGAGAACTTTCGCGATCTGCTTCAGCGGAAGTTCACCTTCACGCCGACCACCCGCTCCCGGGTGGACAGCCTGCTGCGACGGCTGTTCCTCATCTGCGCGGTACTTGCGCTGACCGCCTTTGTGCTGGAGTACGGCTTCTTCCCCAATGACCTCACCCGGACGATTATCCACATCGTCGAGTCGGTCATTATCTTCATTTTCTGTTTGATGCCGCTGGCACGACTGGTCTTTGTCCGGCAGCGACTCGGCTATCTCCGCGACCACATGGCGGAGTTCATCATCCTGGTGGTCTATCTGATCTACGTCGCCACCTCCGGTGAGGTCAGCGATGTAGCAACGAATATCTGGGAGGGTGGTGGACAGAGCGGCGGCGATGACATGATCGCTGGGCAGCTCTTCATCGCCGCGAACCTGATCATCCGCTTCGCCCGGGGGAATCGCTCCCTGGCTTCGCTTTCGGTCAGACCGGTGCAGTTCATCCTCTTCAGCTTCGTCGGAGTCATCGCCGTCGGAACCCTGCTTCTCTCCTTGCCCCGGGCAACGGTGGCGGGCTACATCCACCCGGTGGACGCTCTCTTCACCTCGACCAGTGCTACCTGCGTTACCGGATTGGTTGTCGTCGATACCGGCAGCTACTTCACCCGCTTTGGGCAGGGCGTGATCATGGCGCTCTTCCAGATCGGCGGGCTGGGGCTGATGGCGTTCACCGCCTTCTTCTCGACAATTCTGGGGGTGAAGCTGGCTCGCAAAGAGGTCGCCCTCTACTCCCGTGCCTACGAAGCCGACACCTTCTCTAAAGTCCGACGATTACTGCTCTACATGTTATTGGCAACCCTGCTGATCGAGCTTCTCGGCTTCGGGCTGCTCTATCAGACCTGGGAAGCGAAGTTCCCCGACAAGGGCGAGCTGCTCTTCTCTGCGGCGTTCCACTCCGTTTCTGCCTTCTGCAATGCTGGTTTCTCGCTCAACGCCACCAATATGGAGCCTCACGTCGGCTCCATCGGTACCAGCATGATCATCAGCTGGCTGATTATCCTCGGCGGGCTGGGCTTCCTGGTGCTGATGAATCTGACCACCTTCCGACGAAAGGCGATCCACGGCAAACCACGCAGCCGCCTGAGCCTCCAAACCAAGCTGGTTCTGGTAACCACGGTGGTGCTGCTCCTCTTTGGCTGGCTGACCATCACTCCGCTGGAGTGGGATAACTCCTTCGAGGGGCTATCCTTTGGCGAGAAGATAACCGCCGGCTGGTTCCAGTCGGTAACCACCCGCACGGCGGGCTTTAACACCACGCCCTTCGGTAACATGGCATCGGCGACGGTCTTTATCATGATTGTGCTGATGTT
>JAIOSI010000100.1 GCA_021107695.1 bacterium | reverse complement strand
CCAGAACAATGTTTCCATCTACAGCCGGGTAACCCTGGAGGAGGGCGTTTTCTGCGGTCCCTCCTGTGTTTTTACCAACGACCTCACTCCGCGCGCTCTCTTTCCCAAGGGTGGAGCCGAGTTCTGGGTGCCAACGCTGGTCAAGCGTGGAGCAACCATCGGTGCCAACGCCACCATCGTCTGTGGCAACACCCTGGGCGAGCATTGCATGATCGGTGCTGGAGCGGTAATTACCAGAGATGTTCCTGCCTTCGCCCTGATGCTCGGTGTTCCCGCTGTGCAGGCGGGCTGGGCGTGTGCCTGTGGTGTTCGGCTGCCCCTCCCGGTTACCGCCAGCGATGAACAGACAGCGAGATGCAGCGTCTGTGGGCGGGGCTATCAATTGAGAAACGGCAGCGTAAGCCCCGTTGATCCGATCTAGTTGATTGCTGGTTGACGCTGGTGGTACGAGACAGTAAAATCTCAACAGAGGCAGATACATCGACCTGTATCTCCAAAACCGTACTACAACTCCTTGCGTTATCTGTAAAAAGCTGATAGGCTTACGCTTTGGTCAGTAAAGGTGGAGTATCGACTTTCATAGCTGGTGGTACGAGTACAGATTAGTAAGTTTGTGAATTACGATTACGATCGTGGGATTGATCCAGACTAAGGGATAGTCGGGGGTTAAAAATGACGAAACGGGATATTGCAATCGCTGTATCTAAGAACTTCAGCGACTTTAGCGTAACGCAGCGCGAGGTCGCCGTTGCTCTCAATACGGTTCTTGAGGAGATTAAGGGAGCCTTGAGTCGTGGCGATCGTATTGAGCTGCGGGACTTTGGGGTCTTCTCTGTTCACAATGCCCGGCGGAAGAAAGCCCGCAATCCACGCACCAACGAGGTGGTCTCTGTGCCGCCTCACAAGCGGGTTAAGTTCACCGCTGGCAAGGACATGAAGGAACTGGCGATGATGCTCACCGAGAATGCCTAGGTGAGTTAACAGTGTTATTGCTGGTAATAAATGGTGAGTGCTATCGAGCCGATAGTCCACTCGACTTAAATCAGATAGCCGCTGTTAAAATCAGCGGTTTTCTAGCCTGTTTTTACGGGCAGTGTTATGAGAGGATGTTACAGCGCGAGAGCTTCCGGTAATCAAAATAACCGAAACCGTTAAGCGACTCTGCCTGGAGGGCAGCTTCCATCTTCCTGCCGATGTCCTGAAAAAACTGGAAGAGGCACGGGATTCCGAGCCTTCCCCGGTGGGGCAGGAGGTGCTGCGAACGATTATTGATAACGCCGCCATCGCCCGGAACGAGCAAGCACCGCTCTGTCAGGACTGCGGCTACGTCATCGCCTTCCTCACCATCGGGCAAGAGGTTCACTTCTCCGGCGGCTCGCTTACCGAGGCAATCAACGAGGGCGTACGTCAGGGCTACGCCGAGGGCTACCTACGCAAGTCCATCGTCAGCGATCCCCTCCAGCGGGTAAATACCGGCGACAACACCCCGGCGATCATTCACACTCAACTGGTTCCTGGCGATGAGTTCAAAATCGACCTCCTCTTCAAGGGGCAGGGGTCAGAGAACATGAGCCGCCTGGCGATGCTCAAGCCCGCCGACGGCGTTGAGGGTGTGCGTGAGTTTGTCCTGCGAGCCGTGGACGAGGCGGGACCGAATCCCTGTCCACCGTTGATTCTCGGCGTGGGCATCGGCGGGAACTTCGAGAAGGTTACCGAAATATCCAAGTGGGCGACGGCACGACCAATCGGTCAGTACCACCCCGATCCCTACTACGCCGCACTGGAGAAGAGCCTCCTCGATGATGTCAACAAGCTCGGCGTGGGACCGATGGGACTGGGAGGACGGACGACTGCCCTCTGGCTGGCAATCGAGACCTTCCCCTGCCACATTGCCGGATTGCCCGTGGCAATCACCACGGTCTGCCACTCCGCGCGGCATAAATCGGCAACGCTGTAGGAGAGTTCGTGGAGATACTTAGCCTAATATTCTCCATTATTGGTGCCGTTGGTGTTGTGTTCATTGGTGTTAGCTTATTGTTAGCCCGGCGGCAGCATCGTTTTTCCCGTACTTATGAGGTCTATGAACGCCTTGACAGTAAGGAGGCAAGAGAAGCGAGACAATATACTCGACATAATTGGAGTGGTAATATTTCAGAATTGGGAAAAATGAAATTGTATGAACAGCTCGTACATAGGCATATAAACGACATGGATGTTGTAGGTAGCTTAATTACAGATAAACTGGTTGATTTTAAGCTAGTTTCTCGTGTTTTCGGTGCAATGGTTGTTTCCTCGTGGGACAAGTGTAGTAAGTATGTTGAAAAACAAAGACGAAACAGGTTCAAGTATTTTGCCTGTCATTTTGAAGCCGCAGCTAAACTCTTAAAAAAGAAAGGCATTAAAGTATTTGATAGCTATTCAAAGAAACATCGCCTTAATATCCCAGAATAGCACATCATCAAACAGCCAAAGGAGAAGCCGATGGACAAATACGAATGCGTGATCTGCGGGTATATCTACGATCCCGCCGTGGGCGATCCCGACAGCGGTATCAAGCCGGGAACCTCCTTCGACGACCTGCCCGACGACTGGCTCTGCCCGGAATGTGGTGTGGGCAAAGAAGATTTTGAACCTGTATAGAAACATTTTGATTCCTCTCGACTGCTCCGAGACTTCAGGATTGCCGTTAAGGAGCGAACAGTGTGAACGGTGGAACTGAAGCCCAGCCCTGAGTGCAGCATCATGCTGCCTCCCGTTGGTTACTCTGTTGATCTGGTTGTGATGTAGCCCGCCAGCTTGACCACCACCGATCTTATCAGCGGTTTTCGTAAGTTTCACAACAGCCTCTCTCGGAAATACCAAAAGCGACGGGATAATTTCCCGTCGGTTTCTTACGTACGCAGCAATGAGCATCAAGCTTCGATTGCTGGCTTTTCTTTACCGTTATTCTTGTAGAGCAGGGCAATCAGAACGAAGACTGCCGCGTCGCCAAAGAGGGTTGGTGCCAGTGGCGGAGCCGCCTGACTGAGCTTCTGCACCAACGGTACAGTGGCTTCGAAAAATGCCACCAGGTGCATAACCGCGCCCACAGCGGCGGTTATAAAGAGGGCGAGTGTCGTGGTGAGTATTAGCCCGTTTCCGTTTTTCATCTTCTTGTAGAAGGTGGCGTACAGACCGAAGACGACCATCGCAAAGACACCGACGATGATGGGAATCCACTCACCCCACTCGTAAAAATTATTCTGGGCGTGATCCTGAAGACTGAGCAGCATCAAACCCAGCATCCAAAATGCCATGAAGCCGATGAGACGACGGGTCAATCCCTCTGGCGGTGGATAGATGATCGCCAGGGTCATAATCGCCAGAACGGTGAGTCCCAGCGGGGCGAGAATTGGTGCTGAGTAGATCAACGATGTCAGGCTGGGGGACACGAAGAATTGACCAAGTAGATGCCAGGCCAATCCGGCGATGCCCACTGCGACGGACGCAAGAGAAATACCGATAGCCACGCCGCGTCCCGTCTTTTTCATCGGTTTGAAGGTAAAGAAGATAAAGGGTAGAGCAGCCAACAGGGGCCACCCCGCCGCGAGATACATCCCCAGGTGGTCGAAGCCTGCCGACCAGTGGACGAGGGTGCAGTCCAGGGACATTAGCAAATAATTTACGGCGATGAAGGCCATGATCAGGTTGTCCCGCCGTTTCTGTGCCCAGGTAGTAAACCTACCAATCAGTTTCATGCTACTCCCTATGTTTGTGCTTTAGCTGTGGTTACTCGTCGAATGTAAAGGTTGTTTTCTGAAAAAATTGTGCGCGACACCATTACAATTGGATGTTGAGTATAGTAATTATTTGCCGACAAGGCAAATGCAAATAGTGTGGAATCTTAATAAAAACAGCTTGGCTGATAACTTTTTGTTAAAAGGGGAGGCTTGTCGCCTCCCCTATGTTACTCAAGGACTAACAACTACTAGTGACCGCGCATCTCTGCATCCAGTTCTTCAAACTCGAAGGTCTGGAGAGACAGCTCGTAGTTGCCGTGCCACTGGGTGTAATCCGGTCCACCCATGTAGGCACCGTGTTTTGCGGTACGACCGAAGTAGTGCCAGTAGTCGAACCACTTGTAGTCCAGCAGGTCGTCGAATCCGCCAGCGATAGCAAAGCCGTCGGCGTAAAGACCGTCCACGATCTCCTTAACGTGAGCAACCATCTCGTTGGTGCGGTGGAGGGTCAGGTCGGCATCGGCGTAGAACTCTTCGATGTGGCTGGGACCATGGCAGTTGAGACAAATCTCCTTCATGTTCTCCCGACCCATAGCACCGTCGGGACGCTCCTTGCTGATCGGAGCAAAGAGGTAGTAGGAGAGACGCTCGGTAACATCGTGGGTCATGGTCGCATCGTTCAGACCGGACATATGGCAGGTTGAGCAGGTCGGAACGGGCATATCCTTGGTGGTCAGCTCGGAGGGAGTAACACCCAGGTTCATGTCATCACGCATGGAGGAGAAGAGAACCCCGTGGGTACTCTCGTTGTAGATCTCCAACATGGCGTGATCCGGACCCATATGGCAGGAGCCGCAAGTCTCCGGCAGACGGGCTTCATCAACCCGCACGGTATGACGGAGATGGCACTTGGAGCAGTTGCCGACGGAACCGTCGGCGTTTGGCGCACCGATCTCGTGACAGACGGCACAACCGTTCTCAACAGCACCGGCACCTTCCCAAGCAGCCAGTGGGTTACCGCCACGGTTAACTGCAGCCTGATGGGCTTCGGGAACCATTGCTATCTGCTCGGCAGTAAAGGGTTCACGACCGTCATAGGCGGTGTCGTTACCAGCAACAGCTGCCCAGGCGGGCGCACCGTGACGACTGCTCACGTGCTGGTCATATTCGTCCTCATGACACTCGGCACAGTGACCTGCGGTGGTAACCCGAACGACCTCGAAGCCGTTGTGGTCCATTGTTTCCAGACCTTCGCGCGGGTTGTGGCAATCGAGACAGGTGATGTTGTTAACGTGAGGTCCTTCCTCATAGGTCTCAACAAGACCCGGAGTTGCACTGCGATGGCATTCGACGCAGTCGCCCTCGGCGCGGACCTGCTCGACGGTGGAGTCACCGTTGTCGCCAGCACCGCAGGCGGAAAGGGTTAGAAAAACTGCGATTGCCGCCACTGCTGCCAGCGCGACAATCAGGTAAGTACGGTGGTTTGCCATACTATCCTCCCTGGGATTGTGTGGATGTAGAACTTGTGAGATTCCAGAATGTCAGGAATCTCTTGTTAATGAACTTCATATCAAGTCAGAAGGGATTGAGAAAAACTTAGATCACTG
>JAIOSI010000275.1 GCA_021107695.1 bacterium | reverse complement strand
TGGATGATTCCCTCGAAGACACGCGCCTCGCCAGTGGAAATCTGCTGACGGGTAACTCGATTGGTTGCGCTTATAACACCCACGGTAACAGATGGTTGAGGATCACGAACCACAAATCCGAAGGGGTTGCCGACAGCGATTGCCCACTCACCGACGACCAGCTTGTCGGAATCGCCCAGGGTCGCCACGGGGAGGTCTTTGCCATCGATAATCCGCACCACGGCGGTATCGCTGTAGGGATCGCGCCCAACCACCTCACCAGCAAAAGCACGACCGTCGGGAAGGGTAATCTCGATCTCATCGGCGGAATGAACCACATGTTCTGCGGTCAGGACGTAACCCTCCTCGCTGATGATAAAGCCGGAACCCATTCCGGGGATTTCACGCTCTCGGTACTGCGGTTCGGAGCTGCCGCCGGAGCCGAAGAACTCCTGGAAGAAGGGATCGTTGAAGAAGGGATCACTCCACGGGTCATAGATTCGCTCGGTTACCCGGGTTAGTGTGGTGATGGTTACCACGGCGGGGGTGATGCGTTTCGTGGCGGTAACAATCGCCCCGCCCCGTTCCTCGGTTACGGCAGCGTTGGCATCAGACAGTTCATCTGTCGTTACCGCAGAGGCTTCAGTACCATTGCTGGTGAGCGGCTCTTCCTCGGCACAGCCCGGCGTAAGGAGAATCAGTGATAAGAAGAGGGAAAGATAGAGAAAATGCTTCATCGTAGTTTTACCTCTGTTGAGGGGTAAGGGTAGGCTCTCTCCGTTACGATGTAGTGGGCTGTTTTGTTTCAACTGTAGTGGCAAAGCTTGTCTTCGCCCTTTGTTATTTTGCCCCTCACCCCCAGCCCCGTGGACGAGTTCCTCCCCAGCGGGTAGAGGGTAGCTTAAAAACAGGGATCCTGTAGCACTGCGTTGCTTACGTCAGCTTGACCTGTTGTGAGCGACCAACGGGAGCGGATGACCGTGGCGATTAACGTAAAGCGTTCATTCTTCATAATCGCGAAAGTGTGATGCAACGCACTGCGTTGCTTATGGTATCGGCACCGGCGTGAAGCAGAGGAAGAAGACCAGCAGGGTGAAGTAGCCGCCGAAGCGTCGGACTCCGGTCAGCGGGGTAAGGTCGTTCAGCGGAGCCGGGCGGCGTTTGGAGAAGATGAACAGCAGTGCCGCCCAGAGCAGCCAGCCCTGCCAGAACCACGCCAGCACGAGTAATCCGAAGAAGAGAATTGTCCCCAGCGGCTTGTAGGCGCGGCGTAGTGAGGCGAAGATGACGTGTCCGCCGTCGAGCTGCCCCATCGGAATTAGATTCAATGCCGTTACCAGTAACCCCAGCCAACCGGCGAAGGCAACCGGATGGAGCATCAGTACCTGATCTGCCGCCAGCGGACCGATGACAAGGAGCTGGAGCAGCTTGTAGAGCGGCGGCAGGTTGACGAGGAAGCTCTCGCCAAGGATGGTTATCGCTCCCGGCGCGCCGTAGTTCAGGGTCAGCTCCGGGTAGCCTGCCGTGATGACCTCGGAGAGGTTCAATCCGATCAGGATGACACCGATTGCCACCGCCAGTCCGGCGAGGGGACCGGAAAGCCCCACATCGAAGAGTGCCTTGCGATGGGGAATCGGCGACTTCATCTTAATCACCGCGCCGAAGGTACCGATAAGCGGGTTTGGCACCGGGAGGAAGAGCGGCAGCGTCGCCTTGATTCCGTAATGCCGGGCGGTGAAGTAATGCCCCAGCTCGTGGGCGAGGAGGATCAGCAGCAAGGCTCCGGCAAAGGGCAGTCCCACATACCACAGCCCCGGTTGCTCCAGAATATCTACGCCAGCGTGCATTCCTCCAGCCCAGAGGACGGTGAGCAGGGTCAGCACGCCGAAGATGATGTTGACGCGAATCCGCGACTGCTTCGGCTTCCGGGCGCGGGCGATCTTGATGTGAACGTACTCCGGTTCTTCGCTGACGAAGGCGTTGTAGCCACGCGCTCGACATTTTTTAATGATCGTCTCCACGGCGACTTCTGGCTCGCCAATCAGGGAGCCGCGCAGGTGGATCATGTTGCCCTCAAAGTAACTCTGAAGGGTGGTCAGCTCTGGAACAAGCTCCAGGACGAGCTGACCGGAGACCACTTTGAACAGATCCAGCTCTCGAAGGTGGTTACGCTTCTTCTTGCGTCTGAAAAGGGGCATCGTAGCCTTTGGTAAGGGACAGTATTTAGATAGTCAAATGGTTTTTGATGTTTAGGACAAGGGGTTTCAACCCCTTGCAAAATGTGGAATACGCTGTAAATCCACAAGGGGCTAAAGCCCCTTGTCTAGGACACGAAAGGTTAATATCCCCCCAAAATCCTCGTCAGAACAATAGCTCCGTCCAGGGGGTGAGCGGGGCGATACGGTTGTCCGCTGCCGTGGAGACAAAGCGGGTGGTTATCAGGAGTTGAGCTTCATCGAAGAGCATCAGGCTGGTGGCTGTCTTCGCAACAAGGAGATAGCCCGTCCTCCCCCGATACTCCACCGGGATCACGCGAGCCTCCTTCACTCCCTTCAGTCCGCCATTGCGCAGGCTGCGATTGAGGTAGCCCAGGGCATCCCGCCGGGTGAGGCGGTCGTCCGCACGATGAGGTAGAGAGCCGATGAAGATGGTGGCACCGTCCTTCAGCCAGAGAATAAGCCCTGGTTCACCTTCACCGCGCAGGGGCATTCCGCTGTAGTCTGAAAGTGGGAACGTAGGTTGGGTCAGACCCGCACAGGCGAACAAATCAGCGGAGCTGTTAATTGATGGAGCATCGTAAGCGGGCTGGAGCAGGTAGCCGTCAACCCCGGCGATGGAGCAGTTCAGCACCGCCTGGGGTAGTCGCTCTCGCAACAGGCTGGTGTTCAGCGGTTCGCTCCAGCAAATCAGTCGAGAACTTACGCCGTTCTGCCCGGTCAGGTGGGCGAAGGCAGCGACCGTTGCCAGAGGATCGTAACGCTCCAGAATCCAGAGCGGCGCACCGGAGGGATTCTCTATCCAGCAGCGTAGGCTCAGACCGTTAAGCTGCCCTGAGTTGTCGAAGTGATACTCCGGCTGACGCTGAAAGCTGGCAATCCCGGCTTCCGCCAATGGCTCACAGATTCCCGCAATTGCTATCAAAGGCAGCAGCACGAGGGACAGTAAAACTGTTAGCTTAAGTGAGTTCACGGCTTCACCAATGAGAGGAAGATGTAGTTCTGGTGGCGGATGCCTTCAGTTTCTATCCGCGCCAGAAGCTGGTCAAAGGACTGAAGCAGCTTACTGTCGCTCTCAATCATTTCTTTGCGCAGGGTATCGAGGAGTTCGGTATCGAGCAATCCGTCGGGATGGTCGGGGACGAACTCCCAGCGTTCCTCAATCACTACTTTTGGTAGTTGTTCTATCAGACCGAGAACCTCGTCAAGACTACGATTCAGGTACGGTTCATCACGGACTTCGTGCGCCAGACGGTGTAACTCAAGGCGGTTGTGCTGAGGCTGGTCATCCGTGTCGGCGAGGCAGTCTCTGAGGAGTAGCCGTCCGCCGGGCTGAAGCATCCGCCAAGCCTCCGCCAGCAGAGCATCGCCCTCAGGCACATGATGGAGGACGTTGAAGAGGGCTACGGCATCGAAGCTGGCATTGTCAAAGGGAAGCCCTTTGCCGTCGTATAACTTCAGGGTAATCGGAAGCTCGGAGAGCCGCTCCCCAGCCAGCTTCAGGGCAGATTCCCGCACATCCACGGCAACGGCGTTTTCAAGAGAGGGCAACCGCTCCAGTATCCACGCCAGACGTTCACCATCGCCGACCCCGATGTCAAGGAGACGCTTCAGCTCCAGCTTTCTCAAAAAGTTTTCCAGTTGTTCCGATCCCATCATTTCTCCAGGGTTGGTAACTGCTTGCCCGGGTTGAGAATCCCTACCGGGTCGAAGCGTTGCTTAATCCTTCGCGAGAGGGCGATCACCGCCGGGGAAAGCTCCCGCTCAATAAAGGGCTGTTTCGACAGTCCCACCCCGTGTTCGCCAGAGAGGGTCCCGCCCAAGTCAATCACAGCGGTAAAGAGCCTGTCCAGTGCTTCGTCAACACGGGTCATCTCGCTCTTATCCGCTGGGTCGCACATGATATTGACGTGGAGGTTGCCGTCGCCAGCATGGCCGAAGACCGGAATCAGCAGGTCGAGTTCGGTACGGAGACCGTCGATCGTTGCCACAATCTCCGGCAGGCGGCCAATCGGCACAACGACGTCCTCATTGACCTTGAGCGGCTTCAGTCCGGCAATCGCCCCTGACGATGCCCGGCGTAGCTCCCAGAGCCGCTCCTGTCCGACAGCGTCGGTGGCGTGGAGTACCTCGAACGCCTCCTCTTGTTGACAGATTTGCTCCACTCTGGGAATTTGCCCATCAACGGAATCCGCCGTTCCGTCAAGCTCAATCAGCAGAACGGCTTCGTTGGGCAGCGGCGGCTCTTCGTTGCGATATTCTGCCACCCGGCGCAGGGTCTCCGCGTCCATGAACTCCAGCTTGGCCGGAGTCAGCCCGGCGGCGATGATCGCGCTCACCGCCTTCGCGGCGGCGACCATCGAAGGAAACCGCGCCCGCAGGGTGGCACTCGCTGGAGGCTTGTCAATCAGGTGCAGCCGCAGCTCCAGGGCTACGCCGAGGGTTCCCTCGCTGGCGGCAAAGAGGGCGGTCAGACAGGGGTCTTCCGCCGTGTCAATCACCTCTCCGCTGGGCAGGGCAACAAGAGCGGACTTAACCCAGTCCGCCGTAACGCCGTAGCTGACACAGCGTGGTCCACTGGCGTTCTCGGCGTAATTGCCGCCGAGAGTGCAGAACTTCAGCGAGGCCGGGTCGGGAGGATAGAACAGCCCCTGCTCTTCCACTGCTTGCTGTAGCTCCACGGTGATGACTCCGGGTTCGACGACGGATTCCCTGCGTTCCGGGCTGATTTCCAGAATCCGCTTCAGCCGATCGAGGAGCAGAACGACCCCACCCTTTGCGGGCAGGCTGCCGCCAGAGAAGCCGCTCCCTGCTCCACGAGGAACGACGGGGATGCCATATTCCGTCGCCAGCCGCAGAACCTTCGAGACCTGCTCCCGCTCGGTAATCCTGACCACTGCCTGGGGCTGGTAGATTTTATTCGTTGCGTCGTAGGCGTGGGCGTAGAGCTGGTGCGGCTCGGTGAGCAGATTCCGCCGACCAACAACCCGGCGGAGTTTTCGTAGAAATTGTCTGGGTAGTGGAGCATTGATTGGGTTCATTGTTCCCTCCTGCCCCTTAAGAGGGTAGCGACCAGCGGGAGCGCATTCGCGGGAATAATCGTTCTCCGGCTGATCCTGTAGTCGCGAAAGTGTGATGCAACGCACCGCGTTGCCTATTCATCGGCCTGGCGGGGGAGGGAGGGATACCTGTTCTGGTCGAAGTTGAAATAGGTCTTATGCCGCTTCGCGCCGAGGTAATAGACCAGCTTGATCTTCCCCTTCTCCAGGGGCTGGTCGATGAGGGCGACGAAGAAGAAGCCGCTCTTGCCCGAGTCCACCCGCACCGAGGGGGCGACGGTTCCGGTGATAGCCTCGCTCCAGTCGACAACGGCGCGGTCAACCCACTCCGGCAGGTGGGCGATCTCGGTCTCGTTGCGATTGCGCTCCAGCACGCCGTAGGACTTGACCAGATTGTCGAAGCAGAAGGTGCTGACCCGGAACGCCACCGGCAGGTCGCCGACGTTGTGGAAGGACAGCACGAAGCCGTGCTTCTGTAGGTTGCCGATGGCACCGCAGTCCTGATAGTCGCTGATGGTGAAGAGGACGGGGCGGAAGCGGCGCAGGCGTTTGGAGAGCGAGAAGGTAACGATGATGGTAACCGCCGACAGGGCGGAGACCACCAGCGAGACAATGGCGATGGTGTCAGCGTGGTTGATGTTGATGATAAGGGTTAGCATGGGTTGACCTAAAAGAAAAGGCTAAGGATGAGTGAAATCACCTGGCATCAAGGACGTATAGTCCACGTTTTTTTTCGTTTAAAATGAGCGTCGCTACCACCAAATATGCGAAAGAACACATCAAGTCCAAGTAAGCTATCGTTTTTACGTTCGTAAGCACCCT
>JAIOSI010000305.1 GCA_021107695.1 bacterium | reverse complement strand
GAGCTTGCCGGACTACCCCTCGACATCTATCCGGAGCGGCATCAGAGTCTCATCACCGAGCCGTACGAGCCGCTCTTCGACCCGATGGTCATCTCCTTCAAGCACCAACTCTACTGCCAGCAGGTGGTTCCCGGGGCGTTCATCATGGGGCTGGGGATGCCCGAAGAGCCGGGCTTTGGCGTTGACTCCAGCTGGGACTTCCTCGAAGCCGCCGCCCGTGCCGTAACCAGCCTGCTGCCGATACTATCCGAGGTTCGGGTCATCCGCCAGTGGGCGGGACTCTATGCAATGACCCCGGACGGGCAGCCGATTCTGGGCGAAGACCCACGACTGAGCGGCTTCTATCACGCCGCCGGGTTCTCCGGTCACGGCTTCATGATTGCCCCGGCAACGGCGAAGCTCACCGCCGAGGCGATTGCCACCGGAGAAACCCCGGAGCTGATCAGCTCCCTCGATGTACTGCGCTTCGAGCGCGGCGAGCTAATCCACGAGCCAAACGTGGTGTAGGGCTGCGCGATGATGTTGAGGTTAACGTAGGGGTCGACCTTTAGGTCGGTCCGCATATTTATTGTGGGTTAAGGTTAGCCCCCCTTCCCGACCTTCCCCCCAGTGGGGGGAAGGAGATAAGGTCAAAATCTTGCGGTGATTGTTACCAACAGAAGATTTTGATATTGTAGGGGCAATCCTCCCGTGGTTGCCCCTCGTCAAATTGAAAAAGGGCAGACACTGGGGTCTGCCCCTACAGCTCCGCATTAGAAAAGGGGCGTATGCAATACGCCCCTACGGCGTAAACCTTACAGACACCCCTTGCGGGAACACCACCCCAACCGTCTCCGTATAGGCAGGGAAGCTCCTAAACCTGACACACCTCAAACGAAAAGGAAAATATGCGCAAGCTGCTAACCGTTTCAACCCTGCTAATCCTTGCTATCGTCAGCATCATCTCTGCCCAGAGCAGTATCGATTTGCTGCGGGCGATGGAGGACGGCTTTGCCACCGTGGCGGAGGAGGTCTCCCCCGCCGTGGTCTATATAGAGGTTAGCCTGGACAGCGACGACTACGAGAACTACCTCTTCGACCTCTGGGGCTTTGGCGAGATGCCGGAGCAGCAGGCGGCTGGCTCAGGGGTGATCATCGACTCCGCTGGCTACGTGCTGACCAACGCCCACGTAGTTCATGCGGCGACGAACATTCAGGTAACTCTCGCCGATGAACGGATTTACGAAGCAGAGCTGGTCGGCTCCGACCCCGATTCTGACGTGGCGATTATCAGGCTCCTCGATGCCGACGCTGGCGAGCTTCCCGCCGCTCGGCTGGGGAACTCCGACGACCTCCGGGTTGGTCAGTGGGTGTTGGCTATCGGCAGTCCCTTTGGGCTGCAGCAGAGCGTTACCGCTGGCATCGTCAGTGCGGTTGGTCGCAATCAGATGGGACTGGCGCAGTATGAGGACTTCATCCAGACCGACGCTTCGATCAATCCCGGAAACTCCGGCGGTCCCCTAGTCAATCTCAGCGGTGAGGTCATCGGCATCAACTCCGCCATCCGCTCTGGCGGCGGCTATGGCGAGGCGTACAACATCGGCATCGGCTTTGCCATTCCAATCAACATGGCAGGGGAGATTGCCGCTGACCTTCGTGCCAACGGCTCGGTTCGGCGAGGCTGGCTCGGTGTTTCCATTCAGAACATGACCCCGGAGATTGCCGCCGCCCTCGACCTTACCGAACATGGAGGCGCGCTGGTCTCCGAGGTGCTGCCCGATTCCCCCGCTGCCGCTGCCGGACTCCAGGTGGGTGATGTAATCATCGCTCTCGACGGCGAGTCGATCCACGATTCCGCCGACCTGAAGAACCGGGTGGCGCGGCTTACCGTGGACGAGCGGCGGTACTTCGTCATCAATCGAGACGGACGGGAGCGGGAGATCAGAGTACTCATCGGTGAGCGTCCCGCCGATCTGGCTGCCTATTATCGGGAACTGCCCGAAGAGAACTCCGCCCGGGTCAGCAGCCTGGGGCTGGCGGTGCAGAGCCTCGACGACGATCTAGCCGCTGAATTGGGACTCAGCGTGCCGCAGGGAGTCGTCGTAACCGATGTCGAGCGTGGCTCCGCCGCCGATGAAGCGGGAATCTACCGGGGCGATGTTATCCTCCAGTACGATCGTGAGGATGTCAGCGATGCCGAGCATTTCTCCAGCCTGACCCGGATGGTCGAGGAGGGCGAGCCGATATTGGTCCTGATCTGGCGCGACGGCAGAACGGTCTTCCTGACCATAGAAGTGGGTTAGCACAAACGGAGGTTATTCCGATACCGTAGGGGCGATCCTTGTGATCGCCACTTTTTTGTAGATACGACAAAGGGCGAAGACAAGCTTCGCCCATACAATAATGCAGTGCGTTACTACTCTATCTGATCAGGTGGAAGGAGAGGCTCTCCATTGCCACGGCGAGGTCAACGTGGCGTAGGTTGACCTCCTCCGGCAGAATGAGCGTTGCTGGGGCGAAGTTCAGCACCGCCCGGATGCCGGCGTCCACCGCCTGGGTTGCCACCCGCTGGGCGAACTCCGCCGGAACGGCGACTACGACGATGTCCACCCTGCTGCGTTCGATAACCGCTTTGAGGTCGGCGACATCCTCAATAGTCAGCGACTTCACCGTCTGACCGATCTTTTTCTTGTCGCTATCGAGAACGGCAACAACGTGAAAGCCGTGCTTCAAAAAGCCGCCGTAGTCAACCAGTGCCGAGCCGAGGCGACCGACCCCGATAATTGCTACCTGCCAGCGACGACCGTCGATCCCCAGAATCTGTTCCAACCGCTGGTGGAGGAAGCCCACCGGATAACCGCGCCCCGGGGTGCCGAAGCGGTCGAAGAAGGAGAGGTCTTTGCGCACCTGAGCAGCGTTGGTGCCGATGCCGCCGCCCAGCTCACGACTGGAGACGTACTCTATATCTTGTTCCCTGATCTCCGCCAGATAGCGACAATATAAGGATAGTCGCCGAACGGTGGCGCGCGGAATGTTTTTTCTGTCCATCGTGTTTCCCCTGTGGTTTTTGAGGCAAGGGAAACTATAAAACATTGGCGCAAAAGTTTGTGAAATAATTTACTATTTGCAACGCAAAAGGGCGGATGCCAACTCCAATAGAATCGGTCCGCCCCTACAAACGTATTTCAAACATCCTCCGAGTACCTGTAGGGGCGACCGTGGACGGTCGCCCACTAGATGAGCTATGCTCATCTGCCATGAGGACATTGCGTGGCTGAACCATCCGCCACTTAGTGATGCTGGGGAATTAACATTGATTGGCGATAGCCCCTCTCCCTTAATCCCGTGGGATGAGTCCCCCCACCAGAGGGGGAGGGGGCTATTTATTACAAAGGGCGGGCATTTTAGTCGATGAGGCAATACCCGCCGCAGATTTGTCATTTGTTTGGAACAGCCCCTGCGAGTGCGGATCTACAAAAGGGCAGGCACAGTGGCTTGCCCCTACAACATCAGAATCAGATGAAACAACAATCTCGCAAGGTTTTCTGGGCGAAGACAAGCTTCGCCCCTACGGTTAATATCTTTGCGTTGCTAGAGAGCCTTAATCTGTCCCCAGGTGGTTTCTTCAACTGCCGAGCCGACGGTGTCGAAGCTCCAGACGATGTCTGCGCCGGTTGCGTTGCCAGCGTCATCAGCCAGACCAGCG
>JAIOSI010000121.1 GCA_021107695.1 bacterium | reverse complement strand
CTCCGCTCCGCCGTCATCGCCAACCACGCCGAGGAGCAGCGGCTCGCCACCGAGGACGGTAATGGTCCGGGCGACGTTGGCTGCCCCACCGAGACGGAGGTTCTCTTCGGTAACCTCAACCACAGGAACCGGGGCTTCGGGCCTGATCCGTCGCACCTGTACCCAGACGTAGAGATCGAGCATCACGTCGCCGACAATCAGCACCCGTCGACCGCGCAGGGAGTTCAGTAGCTCATCAAGTCGCTGACGGCTCAGTCGTCGGGGCATTTTTCCTCCTGTGCTAATCAGGATAATTAGTGGCAGTTGCCGTGATGTTCGCCTTCTCCGTGTTCGTGGTTGCAGGCTTCCCAGCCACGCAGACTTCCCGAAAGGTAGGCATCAATAGCCTCCTGAACGGTTCCCATTGCTCCGGTGGCTACGGAAATACCCTGATTGGTGAATATCTGCACAGCTCGTTCACCCATACCACCAGAGATCATTACATCGGCTCCCTGGCTTTTGATAAACTCGGGAACCTGACCGGGTTGGTGTTGCGCGGCGTAGGGATTGGCGATGACACGAGACTCTCCGGTCTTGCCGTCGGTAACCTCGACGAGGAGGAAATAAGGTGCGTAGCCGAAGTGCTGATGCACCTGTCCGCTGAGTCCGTTTTCGTCGGCGACGGTAACGGCGATGGTTTTTTTGTCTGGCATGGTTCTCCTTTGTGAATCCTGTACAAAAAGTGGTCGGAAAGTTTTACTGCTATCAAAGCAGGTCTTGCAGTTGCATTCTATTATCACTCATTGTACTAACAGGATATGCCCGTGGAATAAAACAACATTGTCGTTCTCAACCTGACCATCTACTACAGTTCTTCGGTAATTTCAATCTAATTTGGAAAAGCCTCGTCCACCAGGCGGCAGAGGGTGTGTCCCAGGGCGATGTGTCCCTCCTGGATGCGGCAGGTACGCTGGGCGGGAACGATCAGAGACATGCTGACGGCGGAGTGCTTAGCCAGCTTGCCGCCGTCGCGCCCGGCGAGGACGATCACCTTCACGCCGACCTCGGCGGCAGCCTCCACTGCCCGAAGCACGTTGGGTGAGTTGCCGCTGGTGGAAATCGCAACCAACAGGTCGCCGGGCTTGCCCAGAGCGGTAACCTGACGGGCGAAGACCTCGTCAAAGCCGTAATCGTTGCCCACGGCGGTGAGCAGGCTGGAGTCGGTGGTCAGTGCCAGACCGGGGAGGGGGCGACGCTCGGTCTCGAAACGTCCGGTCAGCTCGGTGGCGAGGTGCTGGGCATCGGCGGCGGAGCCACCATTGCCACAGAAGAGAATCTTACAACCTGACCGCAAAGCGGTGATAATCAGCTCGGCGGCGGCGGCGGTCTCCTCGATCAGCTCCTCGGCGACCCGACGCAGGTTCGCCGCGACCTCGGTCAATTCACTGCGGATAAGGGCTTTGTGGTCCATTGGCAGTCGCTTTCTCTGGTTCCACGGCGAGGACTAAAGTCCCCGCCCTACATTTCGCCGTTGAGCATAATACGCTGACTCTCTAAAAGCGGGGGAACAGGGAGCGACCGACGGAAGCGCATCCGTGGGGAAAGGCGTTATTCAATCCAAACCGTTAGCCGCGAGTCTGTGTCCAGCTTCAAGCTGGCTTACTCTCCCGCTGCGGCGAGTTTTTCTTCCTGGTCGGCGAGGATCAGAGCCTTGATGATCTCCTCTATCTCCCCGCCCATGACCTTGTCCAGCGAATACATGGTCAGGTTGATGCGGTGGTCGGTGAGACGATTCTGGGTGAAGTTGTAGGTGCGGATACGCTCGGAGCGGTCGCCGGAGCCGATCATCGAGCGTCGGTCGGCGGAGCGTTCGTCCTCCGCCTTCTGCCGCTCCAGCTCGTAGAGCCGGGCGGAGAGTACCCGGAGAGCCTTCGCCTTGTTCTTGTGCTGGGATTTCTCGTCCTGACAGGTAACTATCAACCCTGTGGGCAGGTGGGTGATGCGCACGGCGGAGTCGGTAGTGTTAACCGACTGCCCGCCAGGACCGCTGGAGCGAAAAACATCAACGCGAATCTCTTCGGTTTTGATTTTAATGTCCACCTCTTCGGCTTCGGGCAGCACCGCCACGGAAACCGCCGAGGTGTGGATCCGCCCCTGAGATTCCGTGCTGGGAACCCGCTGGACGCGGTGGACTCCGCCCTCGAAGCGCAGCCGCCCGAAGGCTCCCTTGCCCTCGATGCCGAAGGTAATCTCCCGATAGCCGCCGACCTCGGTGGGGTTGGAGTTCATCACGTCGATCTTCCAGCCCTGCCCCTCGGAGTAATAAGAGTACATGCGGAAGAGGTCGGCAACGAAGAGGCTCGCCTCGTCCCCACCGGTTCCGGCGCGGATCTCCATAATCGCCTTGCGTTCCTCGTCTTCGTCCTTGGGGAGCATCAGCACCCGAAGCTCCTGGTCGATGGCGGTCAGCTCGTCCTTCAGCTCCGACAGCTCCATCTCTGCCAGTTCGATCAGCTCGGCATCTTCACCCTCGGCGATGACCGCTTCGTCATCGGCTATCTGCCCGACAAGCTCGGCGTAGTGGTCGAGGTGGCTGATGATGGGGTGAAGGTAAGACTGCTCCCGCCCCAGACTGGCGGCGTGGCGTTGGTCGGCATAGACGCTGGAGTCGGACAGCAGCCGGGTCAGCTCATCGTAGCGGTTTTTGATTTTTTTAAGTTTATCAAGCATAGCTCTTCTTTTTTTTGAAAAAGGGGAGTGACAAAGGTGTCTTATATACATAAAAAACAAGCACTTTACATTCTATTTTTACGATATTGATTACTACGATAATTATTACGAATATCATAGAAAAATCGTGAGTTTTTTCTATATGACTCAATTAGCCACTTGACAAATTCCTTGCTATAGCGAGGATAAGCGTCAGGGTATCCTATTCCACTAAAATGAACTGAGAGAAATTCTTTGGAAAGTTGATTCCTTAATGCAGTAATATCGTAGCTCTTTATTTCAGCATTCGTTTCATTATTGACTTGCTCAACCACATCTCTTTGTATATATGGAAAGCGTTCATCATAATCAATACGAAAACCCTGTGCTGTAGGATCACTGGTTATTCTCACATCAGCTATACTAGCGTTAGCCTCATCATTAGTTTGAACAATCTTAATTGTAGATCCAACAGGAGCCTCTACAACTTTAGCAATATCACTTAGCCACCCTTTTCTCTGCTTTTCTAATACTAAATCAATTGAGTGTCGAATATCAAAGCTGTTTCCTGGTTCACTTTTTGTTCCATGTCGATAGTATATCTCACCTTTTTTAAACTCAAAATGAGGTTTATTCCTTACAGTCTTTGGAACCGAGTCTTTGGTAAACACAATTGGGTAGTCAACAGCATCTATCGTAATTGCTTTCAAAGAAATACCGTTTTTAGTTATTGTAACGAAGTTTATCTCAGGAAAGAGCTTACTTGTATATTTTTCAATCTGATTCGTTAGTTCAGATTGATCTTTCAACAACAGGGAGGGAACATCGTCATCTGTTGGATTGCCATTGTCATCACAACCAAACACCAAGATACCACCACCGCTGTTTGCCATTGCAATAATGTCTTTGATTATCGAGCATTGCCCGTATTTACTGTCTTCTACGGTTCTTTTGAAATCAAGTCGTGAACTCTCGGTGGTTGCTTCCTCTGCCTTCTTAATCAATTTCTCCCTATCCACATTATCCCCTTTTGAACAAGCAATCAGGTCGGATTATAGCGCAGGGAGAGGAAAGCGGCAAGGGAGACCAAGCAGTCTCCCTTATACTGTTGTCGTGACATCCCATTGCTCACCCCGGAAACTGCCCGGAGACGATGAGGTGAATCAGGTAGGCGGCTCCGACGAGGAGCGTTATTGGAATCAAGACCCGGAGCAGCACTCCGGCGGTCCGGCTGAGAGCATCGATGAAGAAGCCGAGGATGTACAGAATCAGCACCAGCACGCCGATGCCACCGAGGAACAGCAGACCGTAATGGAGCAGCTCTGTCATCAGATACTCCCGGTGCTAGATGTCCAGGGTAAAGGTCAGCTTGAGGAACAGCTGATGCTCCTCTTCTTCGCGGTCGGTGGGCTGGAGGAGATTGTACGCCAGATAAACGTAGCTGCCGGGAAGGTAGTTATAGGCGAGGAGCGCGCTGGCTTCCTCACGCCCGGCAAGGGTATTGCGCTGGGCGAAGAGCCGCAGCCAGAGTTCATCGAGGAAGCGGGCGGTGAGTCCACCGGAGACGAACCAGTGGTCGCCAGCCATTCTGTAAACCACGTCTTCACCCATCAGTCGCTCGTATTCTACCGAGCCGTCCAGCGTCAGACCAGAGAAGGGAGCCAGAGAGAGGTCGAGCTCCCAGTAGTGGAGGTCGTAGTCGTAGTAGTCGCCGCCGATGTAGGTCAGACTGGCACTGCTCCAGCGATTCATGGCGTAGCCCAGGGTTCCGGAGGCGAAACTGTTCTGGAAGGTGAGGCGGCGGTCGCTGTACAGCTCCTCGGACTCATAGCCGCTCCAGTAAGAGCCGTAGAGGGTCAGGTCGGCGGCGAGGTTCATGCCGAGGTAGCTTCCCCAGCCCCGATACGCCATGAGGTCGCTCTCGTTCTCGCCATAGTAATAGTAGTTGCCGCCGAGGTAGAGGTACTCAAACCAGCCCTCCCAGATGCTCCAGGTGTACTCGGCATAGACCTCTCCACCGATAGTGTCGAGGTTGGAGTAGGCGAGATAGCCAGTGCTGGGATCGAAGTCCGGGGTGGTCTGTTGGGCAGAGAAGCCCAGAGTCCAGCTCTGATCGTACCACTCCGCCTCGGCATACCACGCCGGAGCGGAGATGTCTTTGTCCGGATTGAGCTGGTAGGCGACCTGCCCCAAAGCCTGAAGGTTAAAGTCCGTGGACAGGCTGAAGTCCAGCCCCAGCACGGTCTCGTTGAGCGGCTGCTCCTCCCGCCGGAGGTTAATCGGCAGATCCCAGTAAGAATCAATGTCCCAGACGTGGCGCTCGCGCTGGTAGTTGTTGACCACGGTTAGTCCGATGGCACTGGCGGTGAAGATGTCCTGAGTCAGGCGCAGGGCAGCCACGTTCGACTGAACCGGATCGGAGTAGAAATCACCCCGATAGTGAGTCCAGTCGGCTTTATCGTAAACCGTCCCCTCCACATCCATCACGTAGTATTGCAGCCCGCCGACCTTGCCGTAGAGCTTCCCGGCGTAGTCAATCTCCTGAATCCGCCGGGAGTAGAAAAGCTCCAGAGGCAGATCGAAGAGGGACTTGCCGTCGCGGAAGAAGGGACGCTTCTCGTCGAGGTACAGCTCGTCCCGGGAGAGGTTAATCTCATCGAGGTCGCTTTCTATCTGCGCGTAATCCGGGTTGATCGTCCCGGCAAGGCTCATCGCCGGGAAGGGACGGAAGTCCACATCCAGCCCCAGCTTGTAATGGTCGGTGATGTCGTTACCGATGCTCGCCCGTCCGCCGTTGCCGTAGAGGTAGCGTTCCAGATCGTTCCACTGCCGTTTGGCGGTTCCGTAGGGTGAAACAGAGAGGGTTACCGGCGTGGTCAGGTCATCCAGCCCGACCAGCCGCCCGAACTCCGAGGCTTTATAGAGGTTAGCGTTCTGATTGCTCCAGATAGTGGACTCGTCCCAGGGATTCTCGTTACGCCAGAAGTCGATTCCCCAGCCGAGAGCCGGGTCGGCGTAGTGCATCTCCCGCCAGGGAATCGCGATCTCGACCACCCAGCGGTCGGACTCTATTCCGGCGGCGGCGATCCAGTCTCCGTCCCAGGAATCATCGATGAACTGACCATCCTGGCTAAAGACCGCATCGTAGCGCGTTCCCTGAGGATTGACCACCAGCATGTAGCCGGAGCGACCGTCGTCGAAGGTATCGAGGAAGATGGTGATGGCATCGTCGAGCCAGAGCGGGTCATCGTGGCGCACCATCTCGGCGACAATCGCCTCGGTGTTGCTCTCGTAACAGGCGATGCCCAGATACAGCGCGTCGTCGTCGTAGAGAACATCGATCACCGTCTGCTCCTGCGCCGGCCAGGCGATATCCATCCCCCGATAGGTGAAGCCCGTCGTCGGCTCTGCCGCCGCCCAGGCAATGTCCGCCAGACTGCCGTCAATCTTCGGCGAAACATTGGTGCGGATGGCGGTAACATTGCGTCCCAGTGTCAGGACAGCCAACAGGAGGATCAGGCAGAGAGTGAGGCGGGATGATTTCACAGTAGCTCCAGGGACTTTGGATTTGACAAGATTCCACAACGAGTATAACCCATTGTCTCTTAACAGGCAACGGCAAACAAAAAAGGGCAAAACCAATATCCAATGGATTGGTTCGCCCCTACAGCAGCGCGGTGCGCTGCACCACAGAGCTGACCTTCGGTCAGAAAATCCTGTGGTTGCCCGCTCCCGTTGGTCGCTAAATGATGTGAGCCTGCCCATTATTACCGTGGCAAAGAGGGCGCAGCACGCTGCGCCCCTACAAACCTAGCTGATTGCAACGCTTGGCGTTGCCTGCCTAACGGGTAACCCGTCTTAAATTGACATAAAACGCGGGTACAACAACTGGCAAACTCACCCTGTCGTCGCGTAAGCAAGATGCAACGCTTGGCGTTGCCTACTTAAACCCGTGTTCTTCGCCGGGGAAGTCGCCGGAGTGAGTCTCGTCGGCGAAGAGTTTCAGGGCATCGGTCAGCAGCTCGGTGGCGTTGAGGTACTGCTTGACGTGGCGAGCGTTCACCCCGGAAGGGAAGCCGAGGAGGTCGTGGAAGACCAGCACCTGTCCGTCGGTGTGCGCTCCGGCTCCAATGCCGATGGTGGGGATGGAGATCGCCTCGGTAATCCGCTGTGCCAGCGTCCGGGGGATAAGCTCCAGGACGATGGAGAAGGCTCCGGCATCCTCCAGCTTCTTCGCCTCATCGAGCATCGCCGCTGCCTGCTCTTCGCTACGTCCCTGCACCCGGAAGCCGCCGAGGCGGTGGATCGCCTGGGGAGTCAGACCGAGATGCCCCATCACCGGAATCCCGGCGTTGTAGAGCGCGCGGACGACCTTCTCGCCGCCGGGCTGCCACTCCAGCTTGACCGCCTGCGCTCCGCCTTCGACCAGGCAACGCCCGGCGTTACGCAGGGTCTCCGCCTCGCCCAAAGAGAAGGTAAGGAAGGGCAGGTCGCTGACCAGCAGGGCATGGTTCAGCCCCCGGCTGACCAGGCTGGTGTGATAGACGATCTGGTCGAGGGTTACAGGGATGGTGGTGTCGTGTCCCTGCACCACGTTGCCCAGGGAATCGCCGACGAGAACAAGGTCGGCTCCGGCGGCATCGCAGAGCAGAGCGGAGGAATAATCGTAGGCGGTCAGACAGACCAGCTTCTCGCCACCCTTGCGCTTGCGAATATCCACGGCGGTGAGCCGCTTTTGCTTTCCAACGGTACTCATAATCTCCTAAACAGTCAGCTTGCCAGCTTTGAGCGGTGCCTCAGCACGGAGATGATACCACAGCTCGGCGATTGTCTTCCCCTTAACGGGGTCGATCAGTTCCGGGGCAATCTCCGCCGCCGGAGCGAGGACAAAGGCTCGTTCTCTGTATCTGGGATGGGGAAGAATCAGCTCACCATTAAGGATAAGATCGTCGAAGAGGATCAGGTCGAGGTCAAGACCCCGCGCGCCATCGCTTCGTAAGCGGTCTTCCCAGCGACCAAGCTCATCTTCGGTGGCAAAGAGTACATTCGCCAATTGACGGGGAGTCAGGGTTGTCTCCAGAAGAGCAGCGGCGTTAAGGAAGTCTCCACTGCCCGCAGCGACTCCCTCGGCAACGGTTTCGTAGATTGCGCTCGCCGACCGGAGCTGAATACCCTCGTTCTGGAGCAACAACCGCAACCCCCGGTGGAGGTTGTCCTTCCGCTGACCCAGATTGGAACCAAGGGCGATGAGGGCGTTGTTCATTGAGCGAAATCCGCCCTGAGTAATCCGTAGGCGTAGATGTCGATGTACTCTTCGCCGTCGAAGTGAGCCTGCCGCTTCACTCCCTCTCGCATAAACCCCAGTTGCTTTAAGAGTCGAATACTCGGCTCGTTGCAGGCGTAAACCTCACCCTCAATTCGATGAAGAGATTCGCTGAAAAGCCGCTCCAGCAGCGCGGTTAAAGCCTCGGAACAGAGACCCTCGCCCCGCCGTTCGCCCATCGCGTAACGCAGCCAGGCGATTTCTCGCCCATGCCACCAGTTCAGTCGAATATAACCCAGCGGCTGGTCGGTCTCCT
>JAIOSI010000101.1 GCA_021107695.1 bacterium | reverse complement strand
GTCGGCTTCTGAGTAGGTGGTTTCTTCGAGCCACATCAGCTCCACAACCAGCCCGGCGTCGTTGATTCCACCCTGGGGTGTCTCACGCCCGAACTGGTTGAAGGTCAGGCTGCCGTAGCGGGAGACCCAGGTGGCGGCGACATCGCTGTAGGGCATGAAAGCACTCTTGCTCACGCCGTACTTATTGGTAACGAGCATTCCATCGCCGACCTCAAAATCGTAGCTGCGTCCGAAGATGATCTCTTCGTCGTTGGCTAGCAGAAAGGTGGAGCAGGCACCAGCCAGCGAGGCAAGCAGCAGAACCAGAATCATCACGGGGTAACGCATACTCTCTCCTTGTGTTGGTAAAGTTGCGGGAAACTCTATGTTTTAGCGGCGTTATCTTAACGATGTTAAGTTTCAGTTCAAAAAAACTTACGGAACAGAGGGTACTGTTACTAAAGGGTGATGTAGAAGCGGAAGAACTGTTCGCGTAGCTCTTCCAGAGTCTGCCCTTCCGCCGGTTGCAGGCGCCCGCTGCTCATCAGCGAGGCGAAGCCGTGGAGCAGCACCCAGCCCAGAGTAGCACCGACCTCGGGGGTGTACTTACCAGCGTGGCGTTCCAGGGTGTTCCGGGCAGCGTAGTAGGGAAAGTAGAGTTGTTTGTAATTCTCATCAGTCCTCATGATACACCCATGCTCATCAACACAAACCTCGGACTCCATGTACAGTCGGTAAAGTCGGGGATTCTCTTTGGCGAAGTCCAGGTAGATAACCCCGAACTCGTAGAGGTACTGGGCGGGATCGAGGGCGGGATCGATGTGGCGGATGCGGTCGTTGAGATTCTCGGCAATCCGCACCTCAAGCTGTAACAGCAGGTTATCTTTGTCCTTGAAGTAGTTATAGATGGTTGTGGCGGTGATGCCGACCTTCTTTGCCAGCACCCGCATGTTCAGGGAGTGATGCCCCTCGGCGGCGACGATTTCCTCAGCGGCGGCGAGGATTCTGTTCGGCAATTCTGGATTGGCTGGTCGGCTCATTTTTCATCCTGTTTTTTACTTCCCTCAACTGTTGTGGCGTTAAGATAACACAGTTATCTAATCCTGTCAAGGGGTAAATGAAAAAAAGTTCGAATTATTTTCCGGACCGGCTTCTGCGGAAGACTTCTCTGCTCTGTAACAAAGGGGCAACCACAGGGGTTGCCCCTACAATCTTTTATCTCCTTCCCCCCTTTGGGGGAAGGTCGAGATGGGGGGCTATCTACTAACCACCGCTCGCTTGGTGATTGCTTCGCCCGCTGCCTCCAGACGGAGCAGGTAAACTCCCGTCGCTGAGGTCGAGCTATCCCAGCTTACGGAATGCCGCCCGGCAGTTTGGTTGCCAGAGACCAGGGTCTCGACCAGGCGACCGGAAAGATCGTAAACATTCAGGCTCACCGCGCCGTCAGTGGCGAGTTCATAGCTCACCGTCAGGGCAGAGCTTGCCGGGTTGGGGAAGGGGTCGCTCAGAGTCAGCTCGCTGACTGCTCCGGGAACGACTATCTCAGAAGGACCAAAGTGGCTGACGGTTCCGTCAAGCTCCGTAACCTCTAGATAATACGCGTATTTCACGCCAGCCTCGGCGGAGACATCGAGCCAGCTTGTCGCCGAGCCAGAGAGCGCGCCGCTCAGGGCAACTGTATCATTTTGGGACACTGACCCATTTTGGGTCAGTCCACGCAGGACGCTGACGCTCGCAGGAGTATCGCCTGTGATTGACCAACTCAGCAACACCCCCTCGGCGTGGTTTTTTGCCGTGAATGTCCCCTGCCCCACTGGTGCGGAGCCTTCTCGCCAGAGATAGTTGAGAGTCGGATTTCCGAGTCCCCTACTGTAAAGGATGTGAGGTTGGGAGTCGTCATCGAGAGCAATCGGACTCATGCTCGCCATGCCATCGCTGCCCAGAACAACCTGTTTGTGATAGCTGCCCCCGGCTTTATAGGCATAGATAATCTCAAAATAACCTTCAGGTTCCTCAGCGTAGGTGTAGGAGAAGTGCGGCGTATCGTTTGCATCCAACGCAACTGAGCAAAAATAGCCAACATCATTGCGCATATCAACACTCTCAATGCTCCAGACCGTTGCTTCGTACTGAGCGTACTTGATCTGCAAGTTAGCAGAATCGAAATAAACTATTTTGGGGTTGTGGTTAGAATCAATCGCCAGTGAAGAGTAGTAGCCAGTGTCTCCGCTATAATCAACGAACATTGTTTGCCAGGAACCAGTATAGCGAGCATACTTTAGCACACGCATAACCGGATCGTAATAGGATATTCCTGGAGAACCCGGGTAGTTGACTTTAATTGATGGATTGCGACCTGAATTATCTACGATTCCCCGGTGCCAGTCGCAATCGTAGAAAAATATACAACGGAGAGTTCCATCACCAAAGTGGGCATCCCGATAGGCAATATAAGCCTGATCGTACTCATCAACGGCAATCGACAAAAAATCGCTATTGATGATGTTAAAATCAAGGTTTTCGATAACCCACGTATTGTTAATAAGACGAGCGTAACGGAGCGTGTTTAGGCTGCCGTTGAAGGCGTAGTAGGCGATGTGAGGATTATCGTCGCTTCCCAGAGCCAGCGAGGTGTAAACGTTGTCAAAGCCCGCCGTGTCAACGACCTGTAGCTCCCAACCACTACCGTTCCAATAGCCATAGTGTACGGTTTCGTTATCGATGTAGGCGACGTGAGGCGTGCCGCTGGAATCCAGCTGAATAGAAAGCTGGTGGCTTAGTGTGGGTGCGACGGTCTCCTCGTGCCACTCCGCAAGCGAGCCGCTCACGATGACAAGAGGTAATAGTATAAATAGCCGCTTTATAATAAACATCTCACCTTCCAGCCAGTCTCCCCACGAACTCACTGGCAATATATCATCAATTTAGCCGCTTGCCAAGGGGGTAAATGGTACTTTCTGAATAAAGGTGGCTTTCGCCGGTGAGATTGCCTCCTGTCTGGATGATTCGGTGATGGAAGAATCCCCTCGACAGGTACACAAACAGATACACGGAACCGATACGAAAAGGGGACACCAAACGGTGTCCCTATTCACTTCACAGGAGCATGGTTTACAGTCAGGCTATTTCCTCTTGAGGCGTTTTTCTTTAACGCGGGCAGCCTTACCGATTTTATCGCGCAGGTAATAGAGCTTGGCGCGACGGGTTTTACCGAAGCGGATCGGCTTAACGTCGATAACATTGGGAGAATGGAGCGGGAAGATTCGCTCTACCCCGATGTTTCCCGGACCGGTAACCCGACGGACGGTGATGGTCTCGCGCACTCCGCCGTGCTTGCGGGCGATAACGATTCCGGTGTATTTCTGGACGCGAGACTTGCTTCCCTCAACTATCTTGACCGATACCTCAACGGTATCGCCGATGTTGAATTCGGGCAGCGTTTCTTTCATGTCCCGCTGTTCTAGTCTGTTGATATTCTGCATACTTCATCCTCAGAGGTTGCTTTTGATCCCGTTTCAGCCAATCTCTTCGTCCCGCGTTGGTTCCGGGGAAAATAGGCTTGACGAGAGCCGAGCCTGTTATGATATTCAGGAGTCCAGCCACAATCCAGCTTGGGGGCGAATGCTAACATACTAATCCACTTCCTGACAAGCTATTCCTGCGGAAGGTGTACCTTCATCCGTCTGAGTGTCCTGCGGGAATAGGAACTTGTCGCAATACACCGTTAAACAACTAAACTGCAAATTAACCCCGGTCAGCACTTGAAAAAATGAGTTATTTCGTGTATACTGCGTGTAGGCATTATGCCCCCTTGAATTAATATCTCTTGGCATTGTAAATGATTACTCCGCAATCAACCGAACTACAACCAGGCACAAGGAGAAAAAAATGAGACGCTATCTTGCAGTATTCCTGGTGTTGGCGTTTGCCTTCACCGCAGTTGCCGATAACGCTACCCAAAGTGAGTGGGGCGGTGGTCCGGTAGAGCAGGACGCCGTCAGCTCCTGGAGCGACACATTCTACGGCAGCGAGAACATCAACTTCTACTACTTTGGCGAGCTGTACCTTGCCTTTGACCCGAATCTCTCTTCGGACATTAACAACATCGGCAGTATCAACGGAGCCTACTTCGCTGATGTTGGCGACATTGACGGTGATGGCAATAACGATGTCGTCGTATCCTCCTCGAACACTCAGACCTTCGTCTGGTTCCGCAGCAATGGAAATGGTACCTTCGATTCCACCGCCCGGGCGATTGGTAGCATCCAGTATGCTGCTTTTGACATTGTTGACCTCGATGAAGACGGCGATGGCGACATCATCATCGGCTTCGATACCGCCGCTGGTAATGATCGGGTAAGCTGGTTCCAGAACGATGGTGCTGGTAACTTCACCGAGATCATCATCGACAACAACTTTACCCAGGCTGACTCCGGGGTTGCGGTGGACTTTGACCACGACGGCGATCTCGACCTCTTCTTCGGTGCCTATCAGTCATCACCGCTGCGCTGGTACGAAAACGACGGCAGCGAAAACTTCACCATCCACACCCTGGTCGCCTCTGGTCACTCCGGAGCAGAAAACATTGGTATCGACACTGGCGACTTCAACGCCGATGGCTACGTGGATGTAGCCTTCTCCTGCCGCAATAACGGTGAGATTGTCTGGTGGGAATACGACGAAAACTATACCGACCCCACGGCAGCTTTCATCGAGCATGTTATTGGAACCGGTTACGGACAAGCGTACAGCTGCACTACCATCGATATGGACTGGGATGGCGACCCCGACCTGGTTACCAGCTCGCGTAGTGCCAATCGGATTGACTGGTGGGAGAACGATGGTACCGGCAGCTTCACGGAACATTCGATAACCAGTGGCTACAGCGGCTGCCGTCAGGCTACTCCGCTGGATGTTGACTACGATGGTGATATTGACGTTCTCTCCGCTACCGAAGGCAGCAGCACCCTTGACTGGTGGGAGAACACCGGCTCCTTCAGCTTCACCCAGCGTTCCTTCGCCACTGGCTATAGTGGAGCACACGGCATCACTACTGGCATGGTCATGGATACCAAAGGCTATCAGGCGGTAACCACAGCTAACACCGGCGATACCGTTGATTACTGGGACATCATCTCCGACTTCCGCCCGCTGGGTACGCTGGACTCTGCTATCCTCGACAGCGGCTACAGCGAGACACTCTGGGGTAACTTCACCTGGGCGGAGAGCGAACCGAGCGACACAACGGTGAATATATACATCCGTGGCGGTAACTCCGTTGCCGAGGTAGAAGCGGCAAGCTGGGATGGTCCTCATGCCGTGGGCTTCAATGCTGGCTCTGTCCTGACCAGCAATCCTCAGTACTTCCAGTATCAGATTGAGTTCACCAGCTCCAATCCCGACCACAGCCCGACCATCCAGTGGGTCAACGCCAACTATCAAGATCACTCTGCTGTTACCGATGTCGTGATGAACAGCGAGTCGGTGGAAGAGGGCATCCTGGTTAGCTGGGAAGCCATCGGTGATGCCGCGGGCTTTGACCTGCTCCGCGCCCCTGCTTCCGGCTCTGACAACGAGCTTGCCTGGAAACAGGTTAACAGCTCCCGTCTCCCCGGCAATCGGCTGACCGTCTATCTGGATGACTCTGCCACCGCTGGCGAGAGCTACGCCTACAAGATTCGGGCGATCGATACCGATGGCGTGATCTCCTGGCACGGACCGATCATTGCCACCGCTTTGCCAAGTGCTGGCGAGCAATTGAGCCTGGCACAGTCCCACCCGAACCCGGCGAGCGAGTACACGACGATCGGCTTCGAGCTGGCGGAGAACAGTAACGCCCGGCTTCAGGTCTTCGATCTCTCCGGTCGTCTGGTCAGCACCCTGGTCAATGAGGAGCTTTCCGCCGGTCGCCACAGCGTGGTACTCGATACCTCTGCCCTGCCCAGTGGCGTTTACCTCTACCGTCTGGAAGCAGGCGGTGAATCCCGCACCGAACGGCTGACCATTGCTCGCTAAGTCATCGTTCGCTAAGTAACAAGTTCAGATTGAGCAGTAACGATGAACGGGGCTGAGAAAATCAGCCCCGTTTTCGCAATTAAAGCAGAAACATGGTAAACTCCCGTAAAGTGTTGCCCTCAATTTGGAAGAAAGAATTGGAAAAAGAAGAAAGGGATAAGCAATGAAACCCCAGTACCTCCTGCTCCCGTTGCTGTTGATCCTGTTCTCGACTGTCCCGGCGGCTCTTGTGTATAGCGACTATGCCGAGATGCTGCTGACCTCCATCGATAACGGCATGGACTGGAAAGACCGGGGCGATGCCGATGGTCCGGCGCTGGTTGCCAGCGATTTTGGTGGAGAGAAGATCGGTGCGCGGGCAATCGACATTAACCTCCCCGATGGATTGACGGGACAGTCGCCAGATAACAACCGGGGTGAGCAGACCAGCCTGCTTCTGGAGCTTCTCGATGAGATGGTCAGCAACAGCTACGGTCTGGTGCGGGATGCCGACGGACCGTTTAACCACGGCGATGCCGGAGCCATCGTGGTTTCTATCGAGTTCTATGACGAGAGTCGCTTCTATCGGGAGTACCTGATCTGGGACGGCGACCGTCTGCTGAACCTGACCCTCTGGTGTCAGGCTGGACAGGTCGAAGGACTCAGCGGAATACTGGATGACATTCTGGGCGGTTTCCGCTGGATGTAATTGCTGATAATATAAGAGGTTATCAAGTGAAGTCTGCCCGCTGTCTTGTCGCTTTGTTGTTTTTGGCGTTACTCTTTTCTGGTTGTGAGGAGGAAACCTCATCACCCCAGACGGAGGTAGGTACCGCCGCCGCTTCTTCGACGGAAGAGGTCGAGACCATTACGGTGGGTCTGCTTTCGCTGACTCCACCCTCTGCCCTATGGCACGTGAACGAAGAGCTGGCATCGATGATTACGCTGAAGTACGGCGAGTCCTCACCCCACGCCGTGGCACGCTTTTACTTTAACGGGCGCGATTCTGTAGATTACTGGTCTCTTGGCAAAAGTGAACAGGAAAAATTTCTGGAAGAGCTTGCCTTTGACCTCCGTGGTCAGATTGAGCAGGTTACCGAGAGTCAGGCGGAGTTCATCAGTGGACCGGAGTATCTGGCGGAGCCGTACCCGGGCGTGAGCTGGCGGTATCAGGATACCCTCGGCGACGACGAATACTTTAACCTCGATACCGTGTTTTACGTGGATGGTCGCTACGCCTTCCTCGACCTCGCCTGCTACTTTGCCCAGCGGGAGAAGCTGACCGCGGAGCTTGAGCTGTTGCTTGCCTCGGCGGTGATTAACGCCGAAGGGACAGAGGAACCGCGCCTCCTCAAAGCAGACGAGGCGGTTCAGCTTCACCTGGTCTCTTTGACGATGAAGG
>JAIOSI010000171.1 GCA_021107695.1 bacterium | reverse complement strand
GATCAATCGCTTTTTTCCGAATCGGTTTCTTTGTTAGCGGTGCATTGCGTATCGGGCGAATCCGCGATGCCATTAAGACCTTGGAATAAGCTCCTCGGCGATCAGGTCCAGGTCGAGGGAGACGCTGTGCCCCGGCTTGAGAACGTGGTCGATCGCTCCGAGAGAGAGTGCCTCGACGGTGTATCTGGCTCCAGCCGCTGTGTACGAGGAGACCATGACGATGGGTACCGGCGCGTTGCTCATCAGCTGCCGCACCGTCTCGATGCCGTTGAGGCGCGGCATCATCACATCCAGCGTGATTACATCGGGGTTGAGTTCCTTCCGCTTTTCGATTGCCTCGAAGCCGTCGGAGGCAAAGCCGATAACCTCGATGCGCGGCTCAGAGGCGAAGAGCTTGCTGAGAGCCTGCTGCATGAAGCGGGAATCATCAACAATCAAAACCCGGATAGTGTTCACGGTTGATCCAATGTGGCAATGTTACCGCTTTACCTGTTTGTGGGCAGTCCGGCTAGATTGTCCTCAAGCGCGGAAGTAGATGCTTACCAGCCAGCGAGCGAACCGAGCGGACAAAATTGCGATTTGCCACTTAGACATCTTTGCGTAAGCTCATACCCTCAGTGTTAGCTCCCCTTCCCGACCCTCTTACCAAGGGGTAGCGAATAATGTGAGCGGCAAAGCAGGGTAATGATGTTCCGGGCGAAGCCCGGTAATGTGATGCAACGCACCGCGTTGCTATTTTCCCTGAGACATACGGATGAGGTCATCCACCAGCTTCTCTTCGTTGAAGGGCTTGGTGTGAAAGAGGTCAACGCCCAGCTCGTGGGCGCGCTGGCGGTGCTTCTCTCCGGCGCGGGCGGTGAGGATCATTACCGGAATGTGCTTGAGCTTCGCACTGGCTTTAATCTCGGAGATCAGCTCGTAGCCGTGCATCCGAGGCATCTCCAGATCGGTCAGTACGCAGTCGAACTCGGCTGCTTCTAGTTTCGCTAGAGCTTCCAGACCATCGGAGGCGGTCTCGGTATCCATGCCCTGGCGGATCAGCATCCGGCTGACAAAGTTGCGGATACTGACGGAGTCATCGACCAGGAGAATCTTGATGCCGTAACCCCGTCCGCTCTTGTCAACATCGGGGAGTTTGACAGCGGCGGCTTCTTCGGTGGTTGCGGGTTTCTTCCTGAGCGCGGATGGTTTCGGAGCTTCCTCAGCAACCCGGACGGTTTTTGAGCGTGGTATCTTCGCCGTTATGACCGTTGGCTCAGCTCCCCGGGTTTGAGAGACACTCTCGGCGAAGTCTTCGGGGTTGATAATCAATGCCACGGAGCCATCGCCCAGGGTGGTCGCGCCGGAGAAGAAGGTTACCTTGCGCAGGAGACTGCCCATCGGCTTGATGACCATCTCCTCTTTACCGAGGAGTTCATCCACCGACAGGGCGACCAGTCGTCCCGCCGTCTGGACGACGACGATGAACTGTTCACCGTTTTCCGTCGGCTTGCCGTTCACGCCAAAGAAGCGATTAAGGTGGATGAGCGGCAGCGCCTCGCCTCGGCGGAGATAGAAGTTGCTGCCCGAAGCCTTGGTTATTTTCTCTGGGTTCAGCACCAGGGTTTCCTCAACCGAGGAAAGCGGCAGAGTGTAGCTCTGCTTGCCCACCCTGACGAAGAGTCCGACGCTGATTCCCAGGGTTAGTGGCAGTCGAATGGTAAAGCGGGTGAACTCATTGGTAGCGGACTCAATCTCGACGGAGCCGCGCAGGGCAGCGATCTTCTGTTCTACGATGTTGAGTCCGTAGCCTCGACCGGAGGTTTCATCAACGGTTTTGGAGGTGGAGAAGTTGGGGAGGAAGAGGAGGCGATAGAGCTGATCCTGATTCATCCCGTAGAGTTCTTCGCGGGAGTACAGCCCCAGCTCCTCGGCACGGCGGCTGATCCTGTCTCGCGAGATGCCGGCACCGTTATCAAATACCTCGATAACTACCTGATTGCCAAGATGATACGCTTTTAGCTCCACTCGTCCCTCTTCGTTCTTACCGGCGACGACACGCTCGTTCTTCGTCTCGATTCCGTGGGCAATGGCGTTACGCAGCAGGTGGGTCAGCGGGGTGATCATCTCGTCGATGAGCTTCTTATCAACGGCGGTTTCCTCACCAGCGGTAACGAAGTTGATGTCTTTGTTGTAGTAGCGGGCGGTATCGCGGACGGCGCGGCGGAAGTGAGTCAGCACCGAGCCGAAAGGCTCCATGCGGACGTTGGTTACCTCGTCCTGAATCTGGTTGGCAATCAGCGACAGCTCGACCAGGCGATCCTCCAGCAGCTGGAGGGTCTCTTCGTTATCGTTGGTCAGCTCGTCCAGACCGACCATCATTCCCGCCATATCCCGGTTCAGACCGTCGTACTCGGTAAAGCGGTCGAACTCCATTGCCGAGAAATCTCTGATTGTTTCACTGTCCGAGGCGACCGCAATCCGATTCGCCTCCGCCAGATCACGCATCTTTATCGAGGAGGACCGCAGGTGGTTATAATGCCCCTGATACTGCTCAATCAGTCCGGAGAAGAGGGTAACAATCTCTGTCAGGCGGGTTCGGGTAATGACCAGCTCCCCCGCCAGGTTCAGCAGAGTATCCAGTCGAGTCGGGTCAACACGGAAGCCCCGGCGGGTGGTCTTGATTGATTTAGCCGTTGATTTTCGTGCCAGTGCTGTGGCGGCTGTCTTTGCTCCCTCTTCTTCGTCCATAGAGTAAACCGCCTCGCGGGTTTCCTCCATCATCAGGTCGAGGGCTTCCCGATCAACCAGCTTGCCGCCGGTTACCTCGTCAAGGAGCAGGGCGGTAACATCGGCAAAGTGAAAGAGGGTATCGAGGGCCTTGTCGCTGAGCGTCAGCTTGTTATCGTCGGCGTGGGAGAGGATGTCCTCCATATGTTTAGAGACCACGCTCATCGCCTTGAAGCCGAGCATCGCCGCCGCACCCTTGAGTGTGTGCGCCGTGCGCATCAGCTCTTTCTTCAGCTCCACATCGGTGGGCGATTCCTCCAGGAACAACAGGTCGTTGTTGAGAGCGTCGAGCAGCTCCTCGGCCTCCCCGATAAAAATGTCGAGCATCTCTTCACGAATAGAGGAGGTAGAACTGGCAACGGAGTCCGGTTGTGCCGTCGGGGTCGTCCTGATCGGAGGGGGTACGGGTCGAAGTGGTTTTTCCTTCCTGGCTCCCGGTTTCAGGTTGCCAAACATCGCTTCGGCGGCACTGGGTTTTGCTTTCGCGGGTTTAGCCCCCGGTTTGCGGCTGCCGAATAGTTCCTCCGCCTTCGATTTACCTTTTTTCGTTGGTGCAGGGGCTTCCTGCTTCTCTTTCCTGATCGCTGGAGCAGGTTTCCCCAGGGCGGAGAGAAGCTCCCGCCGAATCAGTTCAAGATTGGTCTCCCCCAGCGGCGCGCCGCTGCGCCGGGCGTTCTCCAAAACCTCTTCGGTCTTCTCCAGCAGCTGGGCGACGATGGGCGGTGGCGATTTTAGTTTTCCCAGCTTGTCGTAAACATCGGAGAGCAGCCCGATGACTTCTTTGTCATCACCACTGCCGGAAAGCCGCTCGACCAGCTTCAGTGCCTGCTCAAGGAGCTTATCCGCCGGGGATTGCTTAGCCGTTTTTGGTTTTGTCGGAGTTGCCGTTGCTTTACCTGTTTCCCCACCGCCCGCGCCGAAGATAAGTATGGCAAAGATACTGTCGGTTTCCTTGTACTTGCCCTTCGGCAGAGCCTCCAGATGCGCCAGAAGAGTGGAGAGGAGTTTCTCCGCTTCCTGCCGCTGCTCCTCCGTGGCAAGCTCGGTACGCTTACAATAATCCCCCAGAGCGATGAACCAGTCCCGCTCCCGCTTGAGCTGCTTCTTTACCGATTCCGCAGCTGCTTCGCCAAGCAGCTTGACCAGTCCGTCAAGTTTAACCTTGTCATCGGGGATGCTCCGCAGCTGCTTGCGGAGAGCGGCGATAGTTTTTTTAGTTATTTTTGCCATTTGTAACCCTTAAAAAGCGGAAATTTTTAGAATATGTCTTGATGCTGGCTGTCATAGACAAGGGGCTTTAGCCCCTTGCAGATTTGCAAGGTATTCCAGGTTCCGCAAGGGGTTGAAACCCCTTGTTTTAAAGTCAAAACCTTTCGGTTACTGTAGTATGGAGAGAGTATCTATATGGACTACGGAGTTGCTGGTTAGCGGATTGCCTTTTCCAGTCGCTTGCAGATGCCACCGATGAGCTTCTCTTCGTCCAGTCGTCCCCGTTCGTAGTTGTCAACCAGCTTCCGCAGCACTCCGACGCATTCCAGCAGCAGCTCGCGCTCTTTATCGCTCAACTTAAAACCGGTAGAAAAGGCACCGGGCTGGAGCAGTGCCTCCGCCAGGCGGGCTGGCGCGGCGGTGTTGACAAGTCCCAGGGTCAGGGCGGAGCCTTTGACATTGTGCATGTAGCGATGGAGGTCTTTGTTGAGCTTGTCCAGGTCGCCGGTGTAGTCGCTAAGATGCCGCTGGCACAGGTCAAGCCACCTCTGACATTCCGAGATGTACTGTACCATCAGAGAATAGTGAAATGATCTTGTCGGTTCATTCATTGTTGAGATTTTGTTGTAGTACTTAACGTTGCGCATCAGACACCCCGGAACCGTTAGTCGAGGTTATCAAACCCGACAAATCCGGGTACATCGGTCAGACTGTTGACTCTTCCATTACCAGATTCGCTGTTCTTTTTGTACACCAGCAGTCCGGCAAAGTCCACCAGGCGGAAACGGTCGCTGATGCCAAAGAGGCTCTCGGAATGTCCGAGAAAGAGGTAACCGTTCTTGGTTGAGGTATCGGCGAAGTTATCGACAACTCGGCGGATAGTCGGCACGGTGAAGTAGATCATCACGTTACGGCAGAAGGTGATGTCCACCTGGGAGAAGAAGGGTTGATGGAGGAGGTTATGCTCTCCGACCACGACAAGCTTTCGCAGCTTTCGAGCTATCCGAAAGTTCTTCCCCTCCTGATGAAAATATATATCTCGGAGTCGTCTGGGGAAGGTCTTGATCTCCACCTCGCTGTAGAGTCCTTCGGTGGTTCTGTCCAGGGCAATTCCGGAGATGTCGGTGGCGTAGATTTTTACATCCCAGTCGCTGTTGTCTCCCAGCAGCTGGTGAACCGTGGCAGCCAGCGAATAGGCTTCCTGTCCGGTGGAGCAGCCTGCGCTCCAGAGCCGCACCGTCTTCACCCGGGCGAACTCTTTATTCGACAGAATGGCGGGCAGGATGAAATCGTGTAGCGCGTCAAACTGGGGCTGGTTGCGGAAGAAGGAGGTTTCACGAACGGAGAGAACATCAATAAGCTCTTTGAACTCCCGCGCCCCAACGGTTCCCCGCTGTAAAAAGGACAGATACTCGCGAACCCCCGCAAAACCTGCTACTTTAAGTTGTCTGTTTACTCGCCCGGCAAGCTGAAAGAGCCGTCCCCGTTCGTAGGACATCCCGGTCTGTTGCTCCAGATAGTCCCGCAGTCGCAACAGCTCCGCGTCGAAGTCCGCGTTGAGTTCGGTTGACTGGTTCATCGGTCTCTGCGTGGGTTTTAACCAAGGTGTTTCGCGGGAAAGTATTGCCTGGGATTGTCCTGAGTTCACAAGAGTATACGAAGGCGGAGTAGCCTTCTGCCTCACACCATCGCCCCGCTCCCCCTCCCCTGTAAAGGAGGGGGAGAAGAAGACCTGTCGAACTCAAGGCGAGACTTACTCGCCGTTATTGCTATTGCTATCTGCTTCTTCGGTTTGGAATCGCGCCAGGGTTGAGAGGAGTTCCTCGGAAACATTACCCAGCTCCTGAGCTGCCTGGGTGGACTGGGTAACACCGACGAGGTTCTGACGAGTAACCTCGGAGATGTCTTCCATCGCGGCAACAACGCCCTCGGCACCCTTTGACTGTTGCTGACTTGCCAGGGAGATTTCCTGAATCAGCTGGGCGGAGATGTTAACGTTTTCCGTAATCTCGGAGAGAGCTTGACCGGCTTCTTCGGAGAGCTTCGCGCCTTCCTCAACCTGATTGGTACTCAGCTCCATCGTGCGCACCGCCTCGGCGGTTTCTGACTGAATACCTTGGATCAGCGCGGCGATGTCTTTCGTCGCCTTGGCGGAACGCTCTGCCAGTCGTCGAATCTCATCGGCAACGACTGTAAAGCCTCGTCCGGCTTCACCGGCACGGGCTGCCTCAATCGCGGCGTTGAGTGCCAGAAGGTTCGTCTGGGTGGCAATGTCATCGATAACCTCGATGATCTCGCCAATCTCGATGGAGGATTCACCCAGTGCCTTGATACGATCGGCGGCATCCTGCACGGTTTCACGAATATTGAGAACCGCCTCAACGGATTGCGCCACCTTGCGCTCACCATCACTGGCAACCTCACTGGCTCGACCGGCGGCGGTTGCCGTTGCTCCGGCGTTCTCAGAAACCTGGGCAATCGAGATGCTCATCTCCTCAACCGCCGAGGAAACGTTGGCAATCTGTTCGGACTGATTCTCTGATGAACGGGACATCTGGTTTGTTGTGGCAATAATCTCACTGGAG
>JAIOSI010000194.1 GCA_021107695.1 bacterium | reverse complement strand
TGCGAAATCAACGATCATCTACTGGTCGGTGAGCTTTGCCGAGGGCGAAGACCAGCTGGTTTACTACTCCGAGGAGTACGAGGCATCCAGCGATTATGACATGCGGTCGAAGCAGCTTACCTATCCCCTCTTCACCGGGGCTGGCTGGAACGCACCCATCGGCTGGGGACGGGTGGCGGTAGTGGTCAGCGAGCAGTCCCTCTGGGACGAACTGTTCTTCTACACCGGTGTAGCGATGCCACCGCCGACCTGGCAGAGGGACTTCACCGAGGCGAACTTCTCCATGCTGGACTACCTCGGCTATACCCACGAGCTTGCCCTGGTCTGGGAGTTCGAGGAGTTCGAGCCGATAACGAGCAATACCCACTGGTACAGCTTCTATCCGGAACTGGGCGATATGGGTGCTTACCTCTACATGGATATTGAGCATGGACCTTATGAGGAGGGCGGGAAACCGCCCGAACAGCCGTGGAATAGCTCGTACATTAAACTGGCGTGGGGTGAGGGCGAGAACAGCTACTTCGTCGTTCCCTTCGAGGGGCTGCCGCTCTACGATGCCCCCGCTGGTGAAGAGCTGGGCAGAATCGCCTTTGGCTCCACCACGGTGCAGGTTCTGGAGATCATCGAGGACTGGGCGATGGTTACGATTCACGACTACATGGATGACACCGACAGCAAGGGCTGGATTGAGCTTTACCCCCTCGACGATGACGGGCTGGTGAAGCCGACGATATTGCCGATGCTGTAGGAAAGGTCTTTTTGTGCATCTGCCCGTAGGGGCGAAGCTTGTCTTCGCCCTCCTCTATACTCAGCAAAGGGCAGCCACAGGGGGCTGCCCCTACAGTAAGGTCTTTATGCTAGAATGGCGGCGAATGAGGTAAACTTCCGAAACGAGTTTTTCTTTACACATGGCAGCATTAAACAACCAGCGGGAGTGGCAGCCCGTGGCGAGTCTCGTAAAATTGTAATCAATCCAGCCGCGAAGCCGCCCCCTCAAGATGAGGGGGATGGGGGAGTTGAGGTAATATGACAACGAACGCTGAAATCATTGCCAAGGGTCGTGAGGTGCTTCAGCTGGAGGCTGCGGCGGTTAGCCTCCTCGGCGAGCGCATCGGTGCGGGATTCGCTCAGGCGGTACGCCTGCTCCAGACCTCGAAGGGACGGGTGATCGTTACCGGAATGGGCAAGAGCGGGCATATCGGCAGGAAGATCGCCGCCACCCTCTCCTCCACCGGAACCCCGGCTTTCTTTATGCACCCCGGCGAGGCCGCCCACGGCGACCTGGGCATGGTTACTCCGGGCGACGTGGTGATTGCCCTCTCCAACTCCGGCAAAACCCCGGAGGTGCTGGCTCTGCTGCCGGAGCTGGATAAACTGGGAGCGCGGCTGATTGCTCTGGTTGGCAATCCCGATTCTCCTCTGGCTGCGGCAGCCGAGGCGGTTCTGGATGCCAGCGTGGAACGGGAGGCCTGTCCGCTGAACCTCGCCCCGACGACATCCACCACGGCGGCTCTGGCTTTGGGCGATGCCGTTGCCGTGGCGTTGATGGAGCTGAACTCCTTCCGCGCCGATGACTTCGCCCGCTACCATCCCGGAGGCAAGCTCGGTGAGCGGCTCCGCAGCCTGAGGGTGAAAGACCTGCTCATCTCCGGAGAGAAGTTCCCCAGCGTTCCCCTGGCTGCCACTTTTAGCTCGGTGGTGGAGGAGCTGTCCGGTAAGCGACAGGGCATCACCGCCGTGGTCAGCGAAGCTGGCGAGCTTGCCGGGGTTATCTCCAACGGCGACATCCTGCGGGCGATGACGACCAGCGAGGGCTATGCAAAGCTCACCGCCGCTGAATTGATGAGCGGCAATCCTCGCACGGCTGGATTAAGCGACACTGCCGAGGAAGCGGTTGCCCTGATGGAGTCTCACAACATCACCGCTCTGGTGGTAATTGACGAAAAAAACCAGCCCCTGGGACTGGTTCACCTTCACGACGCTCTGGGGCGACGGCAGTTCTGGACAGCAGCGGGTTAATATCAAGAGACTCGTAACCTGTTGTAGGGGCGAAGCTTGTCTTCGTCCTTTTCTATACCAACAAAGGGCAACCACGGGGGGCTGCCCGTAACAAACTCTGAGGTTCGAGTAAACTACGCTCGCCTGCCAAACAACAGTCGCACACCCAGCACCACGCTGACTAACACCAGCAGTGCCACCAGGCTCCACTTTACCGCCACGCTGATCATAAAGACCGTGGCGGTTGCCCCGGCGACGGAACCGTAGCCATCGATGAGCATCAGCGACATGATGTTCTCCAGCAGGTCAATCACCGGAGCCGCCACCGCCATCAGGACGATGCTACCCTCCAGCCAGCGGGGGTAGCCCTCCCGCCTCCGGAGCAGAAACAGCCCCACCGAGCCGAGGAGCAGCCCGTAGCCCAACGGAAAGAACATATCAAGATAGAACTGATCGTGGACGAGTGCAGATGCCTCCGGCTCTGTCCAGGAGTCGAGGATGGTCGCGATCTCGCCCCGGTCGAAGGCGAACTGGAATTCCAGAATCCCGTAGCCGCTCAGATCGGTCAGCTCTGCCGAGCCTTCCATCATCATCCAGCCCACGGTCAGCGAGAGAACCAGCCCGATGATCAGCAGAACGAGTAGCCGCCTGCGAGGTTTATCGGTTGATTGAAGGTGTGCCATGGCGAGTCCCTTTTGTATCCATCTAAACTCTAAGAAGATCACTGGTAGGGGCGAACCTTGTGTTCGCCCTTTTTGAATATGCAAAGAGGGCAGGTACAGGGGCCTGCCCCTACAGCAGCGCGGTGCGCTGCACCACAGGACTGGGCTTCGCCCAGAAAACCTTGAGAAGAATCCAGAACCCTCAAGGTCTTGTAGGGGCGGACCTGTGTGTCCGACCTTTTATAATTCGGTAAACGGGTACACTGCGTTGCTTATGGGCGTTCCAGTGCCATTGCCACGCCGTTGCCGCCGCCGAGGCAGAGGCTCGCCAGGCCGAGCTTGCTGTCCCGCTTCTCCATTTCGAAGAGCAGCGTAACCAGAATCCGGGTGCCGGAGGCTCCGATGGGATGCCCCAGAGCCACCGCTCCGCCGTTGACGTTGACCTTGTCAGCGTCCCAGCCCAGCTCGTTGATGGTAACCATGCTCTGGACGCTGAACGCCTCGTTCAGCTCGATCAGCTCGTACTCATCGCCCTTCAGCCCCAGCTTTTTGTTGAGCTTCTTGATGGCGACAATCGGAGCCAGGAGCAGATGCGCCGGGTCGATTCCCCCGGTGGCGTAGCCCTTGATCTTCGCAAGAATTGGCCAGCCCTCTTTCTTCGCCCGTTCTTCCGAGGTAACGATCACCGCAGCGGCAGCATCGTTAACGCTGGGGGCGTTCCCGGCGGTAACGGTTCCGTCTTTCTTAAAGGCAGCCCGCAGCCGACCCAGCTTCTCTGCTGTAGTGCCGAAGCGAGGCTGCTCGTCGGTGTCGAAGATGACCGGGTCGCCCTTGCGCTGGGGAATCGGCACCGGAACGATTTCATCCTTGAAGCGACCAGAGGTAACCGCAGCTTCAGCCTTGTTCTGGCTGGCAGCGGCGTAGGCATCCTGCGCCTCGCGAGTGATGTTGTATTCCCCGGCGATCAGCTCGCCAGCGTTGCCCATGTGGTAATCCTCGAAGGGACACCAGAGACCGTCGTGAATCATCAGGTCGAGGGTCTTGGCGTGTCCCATCCGTGCGCCCGCCCGCAGCTGCGTCAGGGCGTAGGGAACCTGGCTCATCGACTCCATTCCACCAGCGACCACGACTTCTTCATCGCCGAGCATAATCGCCTGAGCCGCCAGCATGACAGCCTTCAGCCCGGAGCCGCAGACCTTATTGATGGTCAGCGCGCCAGCTTCCGAGGGAACTCCCGCGCCGATGGCAGCCTGGCGAGCCGGTGCCTGACCGATGGCGGCGGAGACCACGTTGCCCATGATGACCTCGGTAACGGCTTCTGGGTTGACTCCCGCCCGCTCCAGAGCCGCCTTGATGGCGACGGCACCGAGCTGGGGAGCGGTAACGTTCTTGAGGGTTCCGTTAAACCCGCCGATAGCGGTGCGCGCGGCACCGACAATAACAGCCTGTTTCATCGTTTCTCCTTAGTTCTTGCTTTGTGTGAGGGTAATGGTTTACCGAGCAGGCGGATTATAGCAGCCCAGCTGGCTTTGGTAAAGCTGGTCTCCTTCCTGATATCTGCCCAAAAACCTCCCCCTCTCCCCTTTGGGGAGAGGGGGAGGGGTGAGGGGCTGATTTACAAAGGGCGGACACAGGGGTACGCCCCTGCATCTACTCCAGAGCGTCGAGCCGTAAACTATGCTATGATTAACGCCGAATCTGACAATGGGGGAGGGAGCCGTGCGAGTCTTTGTTTCATTAGATATGGAGGGTGTCGGCGGGGTGGTCAACTGGCCGGAGTTCGACAACCCGGGCAGCCCGACCTTCCACAGCTCCCGCCAGCAGGCTCTCGACGAGGTCCTCGCCGTGGTGAAGGGGCTGCACCGTGGTGCAGGAGAGGTCGGCG